>JBOFIW010000032.1:0-2060 GCA_051650365.1 Vibrio sp.
ACGTGAACTGAATATCGCCTTAGAAAAGAACCAATTATTACTGCACTACCAACCTAAAGTAGAGATATGTACAGGTCGAATTGTCGGGGTTGAAGCGCTCGTTCGTTGGCAACATCCTGAGTTAGGAATGATCAACCCCGGTGATTTCATTGCCATTGCTGAGAAAACCCAACAAATTATTCCGCTAGGCCGCTGGGTAATTAATGAAGCGTGCCGGCAACTGAGTGAGTGGCATCACTCATATCCCCATTTATCCGTATCCGTGAATGTGTCCAATGTTCAATTTCTGCATGACAATATCTATCACGTAATCTCCAACGCTTTACAAACTTACCCACTACCTCCACGACGTCTGCAGCTCGAGATCACCGAAACTACCCTCATGCGTTATCCGCATAGTGTGATTCAGACTTGCCAACAACTGCGTGAGCTTGGCGTTCAAATTGCGCTCGATGATTTTGGGGTAGCCTATTCCTCTTTAAATTATTTAAAACAGCTGCCAATTGATGTGATAAAAATCGATCGTTCCTTTGTCGACAGCTGTAACGATGATGATATAGGGAAAATGATTGTGCGCACCATCATTCAGCTGGGTCACAATTTAGGGAAAAAGGTGACTGCTGAAGGCGTTGATTCTGAAGAAAAATTGGAAATTTTAATGCAGGAAGGCTGCGACAAATATCAGGGTTTTCTATTTTCTCGCCCACTCCCACCCAATGAGCTGATAACATTAATGAGAAAATTCGATACCAAGCCTTAACCACTTTTGTCATCTCATGTTTTAAACACCAGAACTGCAACTCGATGAGATTGGTTTCACATTTTCTTAATTGAACTTAGTCAAAAAGAGGAAATCGGTATGTTTTCAACTGCCAATTGTTTATTTCACATTGATGCCTTAGGTTTCCCCATAAGTTGAACCATAAAACATGGCTTAAACCAGACTTAAATTACAAATATTTGCAACCTATCCCTCCATGCACTCTCATTCCTTGAACTCTGTCGATATAGTCACGAAATAAGTCCGTTGTTCTCTTTTTGTCAAGATACATATCAAGCGATATAAAACCCGATAATCCACGCAAATGTACTGTGTTTTCCATTAATTATTCCATCATTATTTTTCCTAGCAGAATAACCTCTCTGACTTTACAATCCGGCCACATAAAAACAACAATCCAGCTCACCCCTTACAGGCGTGAGTTTCATAAAGTTTTTCCAATGACTTGAAATGTATGTCTTTGTCGTTGGACGACTAAATATAACGTGAAATAAGGTTCCGATTTATCCATGAGTCCCGAGAAACACCTTCAAGACTGGCAAACAAGCCAAACGATTGCTGAAACTATGTCACCACTCATCGGCCAACTTTATCGCCAAAAAGGTGTTGAAGTGATTTTGTTTGGTAAAACCTTAATTAATGCAGCAACCATCGACATTATTAAAACCCACCGTATTGCGAAACGTTACTTAGGCCATCCTCTGTCACTAGAACAAACAATACCCGTGTTACAGCAGATCACGCAGTTAGAGCTGGCACCTTGTCGTATCGACTTGGGTCAGCTAACACATCGGTTTTGGCAACATCATAGCGACCTTCAAGGACTAAACGATTTTCTGCTTACCGCACTGGATGGTGCGTTAGGCAGCACAGCCATATCTCAACCCAAAGATGTCGTTTTGTACGGATTCGGCCGTATCGGTCGCTTATTGGCTCGCCTTTTGATTGAAAAGAGTGGTGCTGGCTATCCATTGCGTCTGCGTGCGATTGTGGTACGTGGAGGCAAAGAGGGTGACTTAGAAAAACGCGCTAGTTTATTACGTCGTGATTCTGTTCATGGACAATTCAACGGTAGTATTACGATTGATAAAGAACGTAAAGCCTTGATCGCAAATGGCAATTTTACTCAGGTCATCTACGCCAATTCTCCGCAAGAGATTGACTACACGCGTTACGGCATTCACAACGCACTGATCGTAGACAACACTGGAGTTTGGCGTGATAGTGAAGGACTAAGCCAGCACCTTGCTTCTCTCGGAGCAAGTAAAGTGCTGCTTAC
>JBOFIW010000033.1:0-5467 GCA_051650365.1 Vibrio sp.
CTGGCGTGGTAAAGAGTTTGAGGTCGACACCATGCGGTAGAAAATGGGTTTTCTGAGCCGGAAACTTCTGCTGCAACTCTTGGCTGGCAGCCAAGATTAATTGTGCGTGGTCGACCAAACGATCTTCATGCTGGGCAACTGTGTCGTGATCCACGCCGTCCAAGGCAGAAAAATCATCGCCGCAATAATACACCACGGCGGATTCGCCTAGCTCACCACATAAATCCGCAGCTGTAGGCAGTGAGCTCCATAAAATAGGTTGGTTAAGTTGTGCTCTGCGCAAAATGGGTTTCAGCTGAGTCAGCATCGCTTTTTTGGCCAGCGCTCTTGCCCATGATGAGCGAGGGGCGGGAATGGTTCGCAAATTGACGACCTGTATCTGCGTAGGCGGAGCAACTTGAGTGGAATAGGTTTGGCGAGTTTGCCCCCGGAGTTTTTGCCACATTCGCACCATATCCCGCCAGTTCAATTTAGGTTGGCGAAGGCCAATCGAGTTGATCCAAAGAACTTTTCGCTCGTGAGAAAGTTGCAGAATCAAGTGCTGAGTACTGGAGGGTAACCCGCCAAAATCCTCACCAAACACAATCAAATCACGCATGGCTTCCCCCGAGTTCTAAGCTTTTTACGACTCGAGCTGGATTGCCAGCGGCCAACACAAACGCAGGTAGATCATGAGTGACCACACTGCCCGCCGCCACAATGGTGCCTTCACCTATGGTGACATTACGCATCACGCACACGTTAGTTCCTAACCATACATCACGCTTAAGATGTATCAGGCCAATCTGATCATCAGTTTCCGCTTCGCCACGAGCTCGGGCTTCTGGATCAACTGGGTGACCGGGATAACCACACAGAAAGGCGCGGCCTGCAATGCGTACATTGTCTTCCAAGATCACTTGTGTACCGACTGCGATGGTGGTTTGCCAGCCAATCCCTACATTATTTCCGATGATTAACGTGGGGTTGAGGCTTTGGCTACGGCCAGAAAAGGTGGTTTGGCCCGAAATGCGGCAACTATGGCCAATGTGCAGTTCTAACGGGCCTGAAATGTAGGGTGTGCCACCATAAAGCCAGAGTTTATCGCCACATTTTTTGGCGCGGGCGCGCAAGGCAGGGGTGTAAACCAGTGTTTGCATCACACTGCCCAGCAGATTGTGTAGGGTGAGATAAACCACACGGATCAGGCAATTGATAAAAGAAGGAAAACGCAGCTCCCAACTTCTGATCTGTTTGAGCGTACGAAAGAGCGTTTGCATGTGTGGGTCAGGGTGCTGTTTGAGCCACTGTTTCGTTTGAGCTGCTTTTGCCATCCACATAACCAACTCCTTTATTGGTTGAGTCGATCTTTTACTTCAAAAGCTGTGCCTGATTTTTAATAAAGGGAAATCAATGGGTTGTCATTTTGTCTGTCGAATTGGAAGCCTCATTCTCAATTTGAGAATGGTTTTGCGTAATGTGTGCAACGGCCACTGTTAACGCCGCTAAGATGTAAATAGGCCAGTTAAAACCTTGGGTTAGGAAAGTGCCGGACACAATCGTACCAACTAACGCGGCAAAAATGGCGTGGGCGTTGGCAAAAACAAACAGGGAAGTGGAAGGCGTTAATAGACTAATGGTGTGCCGTGCCGCTTTGAGCAAAGAGATGATAAAAACAATAAACAGAATGAGCCCCAAAAAGCCGGTTTCCGCTAATACCCCAAACCAAGTGCTGTGTACGGCGTGATTGAGTCCATCCCAGTGTGAGCTGTAGAAATAGTAGTTAAAGTAAAAATTATCGAGCCCAACACCAAAAAAAGGGTGGCCTAGCGCCATACGAAAAGCGGCCTGCCAGGCGTAAAGTCGGCCCATAGCGGAAGCATCGACCCCTTCTTCGGCATTACCCCCAGAGGCCCGATCTGAGATTCCCGCCACGCTATACAGCAGCAAAGCCGCAATGCCACCGATGGCGAGCAACAGCGTTTTGTTTTTTATCAGACGCCACGCAAAAAGGGCAAACACGGCGAGTGATCCGAGTAACCCGCCACGGCTTTGGGTGGCAATCACGGCGGCCATCAGCATCACAGTGACAATGATACCTAGCAGCCTTAACATGAATGGCATGCCACGGGTGGTGACTAAAGCAACGGCAAACGCGAGCGGAAACATCAATACCAGTGACAGGTCATTAGGGTCACCCAGCATAGAACCGAGTTCCCGGCCAACCGTGACACGGCTTCCTTCAACTAACCCAATGCCGTTGATTGAATTACTCAGTGCCGCAAACGCGACGATGGCACCGGAAATTACAATGGTCAGCATGGCTTTTTTGAGATTGGCGGCACTGTTTACCAGCCAAACAATCGCCAAAGACATCACCATGATTTTCCAGTAAATATTCTTAAAGTACGCAAACGCAATACCACGGTTTGATGCCAAAACAATACCGATACAGACCACGAGCCAAAACAGTGAAAGCCAAGTTAAACAAGGGTGCCAGTAGAGGTTTAAAGTCCGACTAATGAGGCTGTGCCACAGTAATGCAGACAGTGCGCCGACCGAGAGTAACAGCGGAATTTTTAGCGAATAAAGCACGGGAATGGCTTCATGCAGACGGAAGAAAGAGAAGGCGACAAACAGAGTCACCAGCCAGAAGGTTTGGCTGAGTACAAACAGTGCCCCCAGCGGTAATAACGCGATCACCAAAGGTAGCACAGGGTTTGGTATCACATACCAAGCTGTACTGAGCAAGATGCACAAGATGATCACGATTATTTTGACATTCATGCCGCCTTCCTAATCCGGCGAGTGAGGTGATGTTGTAACCAATCGGCTCCCCATCGTTTCAAGGAGAAGTGTACCCAACCCAATTTACAGCTTAGCAGTAAACCTAAGATCGGCAGCAGCGCTCCCCAAAATACTAGCCCAGTCAGGCTATTGATCTGCATAGCAAGGCCAAAACTGGCAAGCATAAAAGCAAGTTGGGGGATAAAGCGTAGCAGTTGTAGCGGAATAGGTTGTAAGCGCTGGCTGAAATAGCTGATTGCCAATAAGCGCAGACATTGAGCGGAAGTAATGGCACTGGCGATACCCATCACTCCCCATCGACTGAACAACCCACACAATAAGAGTGCCAGTAAGGCACTGAACAGATTGATGTTAAACAGTAGAGCACTGCGTTTTTGATAAAGTACCCCAATATTCAGTAGCTCAGCCCACTCTTTACACGCCGCGCTAAGTAGAATGATGAGCAGTATTTTTTGTGCTGGGAGGTAAGTGGCAGGCAGAGCAAATGCGATGAACCCTTGTCCCCAAAACGCCATACAGATTGAAAGCATGAGTATATAGGTCATGCCAAGCCGAGTATAACGCGCTGCGGCTTCAGTACCTTGCTGCTCAAGCATGGCAAAACGTTTAGGCATCCACCACATACCAAACGGTTGAACCAGTAAACACATCGCAAGAGCAAATTTGGCGGCAATTGCGTAGTAGCCCAAGGTTTCGAGAGTCGTTGTACTACTGATAAACCAACGTTCAGCACCATTTAAGCCATAAGCGACCATAGCCGAAAGCATCAAAGGTAAGCTGTAGCGTAATAGCTGAGTGGCGTGCGCCGGGTAAACCAAACGAAAGCGATTAATGATCGTTAAAGCGACAAACTGACAAACCCGAGTAAACGTACCTGCGGCAAGCACTCCCCAGACACTCGGTTGCGTCATAAGGACAAACAAAATCAGCATGACTTGCAATGCACTACTGCCCACACTGAGCAGCAAAAAAATCTTGGCTTTTTCTTGCATACGTAACCAAGTGAAATGCAGTGATACTGGGCCTTCAAACAGCAGCGCTAGCAGTAATAGAGTTAATTCAAAGCGACTAAGTGGTATGGTTTTGAACCATTCAGGAAAAAAGATCAGCAAGCCTAACCCTACGCCACATACCAGCATTGAAAACAGCAATGAAAGTGTGGCGAGCTGTGATGCTTGGTGTTGACGCTGCTCCTCTGTGGTTAAATTAGCCGTGAAACGGTATAAGCTCTCATGCATAGAGGCCGTACTGATGATGCCAAGTAAAGCCCCACAAGTGGCGAGTAACTCCAAGCGACCGAGCTGTTCCACACTCAAGTAACGTGCCATAACAGGCAGCATGAGTAGAGAAATCCCTTTCATCAAGAATAGGCTTATCCCATACAAAGCGAAGTGAGATAAAGCGGAAGACATGGCGAGACGCTGGGCACTCATGATCTTACCTCACAGAAAGTGGTACGAAGAGGGTTGGAAGTGATTGGCAGTCGCTCCTTGTTGAACACTTTGCGCAATGGCCCAGTAACACTCTTCAGCATGATAGTGTTGAGCAATATCCAGAGCTTGGCTGCCCAGTCTTCGGGCAAGATGAGGTTCAGTGAGTGCTCGTTGGAGTGTCTCTGCCAAACTGGTAGCATCATTAGGTTTGTACTTTAGGCAGTTTAAATCATGTGTCAGTAGTGAATCCCAATACGCATTATCTTGAGGAATAATGACACACATGCCCGCCGCTAAGGCTTCGAGTATCGACAACCCGAATGGTTCTTGCTGGCTAGTGGAGACAAACAGATTACATTGGCTGCGGAGAGTATCTAAGTTTTTTGGGGCTTCATGCCAACTTACATGCGCTATAGATCGTGGAGCATGGCTGATTGGTAGGTGTGTCTGTTGTGGCTTGATATAGCAAATGTGAGCGATGGGGGAAGCGCTCTTGCCTAGCAGAGTAAGAGCGTCGATGAATAAATCCAATCCTTTCCATTTGAGTAAGGAGGCAGCCCAGAAAATGCAAGGGGAGTGATATTGGCATTGAGTAGGCCACTGCTCGATAGGCAGACCATTCACAAATTCTTGGCTGTGGCGGCTTGCTAAAGTAAACGCAGCGAGGGTTTGGGCATTGTCACTACCGAATGAGGAAGCGTAGTAGTGGCTCAACGCCTTGAGCAAACTGGGTTTACTTGAAGGCAGATAAAACAGCTTATTCGCTTTACTTAAGCAATAACCCGTGGCGCGAGATTGCCCAACCGGACCATGTACCAATTGAATCAAAGGGATACGAGTGACTCGCGCGAATAAGTGCAGCGCCATATCGACCCCAGGGCCAGAGCTGCCCAGAAGGAGATGAAAGCGCGGACAGCGTAGGGCAAACCAGCATAGCCAGAGGAAATAAACGCCGTGTTTGAACCAATAACTCAACCCTTGAGTCGCTAACCCCAAATTGCCACAACTGGGGAGTGTGATGATCTCCACACTGTGTTTTGAGTTGAAAGCAGAGTGGTGCCAGCTCTCTGGGTGTCGAGTCACGATAGTAAATTGAGCCTGATTGGCCCCCACTTGTTGAAGAGCCATACGGGTTGCGATTTTTGAGCCGCCTTGAAAGGCGATAGGATCAAAAATCAGACAATGAATAGCCGCCATATCAACCCCCTAAAGAAAAGCGTTGAGAAACATAGGTTTTGACCGGACGC
>JBOFIW010000034.1:0-2531 GCA_051650365.1 Vibrio sp.
AAGTTACTCGGTTTTGACGCCACCGGCATGTTGGTTGACCCAAATCCAGAGCAGCTTGATACCATGCTTTACATGGTTAGTGTCGGTTTACTTAAATTGGAAATTCAGCAGATATATCCGCTTAGTGAGGTGATGTTCGCTCATCAGCAGATCGAATCAGGGCACACCCGAGGCAAGTTGCTTCTTGATATGAAATGCTAGAGTGGCTGAATAATTTTTCTGATCCACTGACCTCTCTGCTGACTGAATCACCGCTCAGTTTATTATTTTGGAGTGGTTTTCTCAGTGCCACTTTATTACCGGGTGGCTCTGAAGCGGCACTTTTGGCGAGTTTATCGCTTGCTCAGCATCCGGTTTGGCTTATCGTGACCGTCTCAACGATGGGCAATACCTTAGGTGGCATGACCAACTATTGGATCGGTTTATGGCTTCCGCATCGAACTCATACGCAAAAAGAAGGTCATAAAGCCAAGCTCTGGTTGCAGCGTTACGGTTATTGGGCGCTGCTTGGCAGTTGGTTACCCATTATTGGAGATCCACTTTGTTTAGCCGCAGGTTGGTTGCGTTTACAGGCATTTCCTGCATTTTTAATGATTTTAGTCGGTAAAGCATTGCGTTATTCATTGCTTGCCGCGCTCTATTACGGTTTGTTTTAAGGAGACGTGATGAGAAAACTCGCGTTGTTTGGATTTTCTCTGCTGTTGTTGGCAGGATGTAGTGCATCTGATTCCTCATTGCCTTTGTTTTCTTCCCTGCCGAAAGGCGTCACTTTAGTCGAAGAGGTGAAAGCCGAGCCGGGGAAAGTGATGATCCCGTACTCGAAGTATCGTTTAGATAACGGGCTTACCGTGATCTTGTCGCCTGATGATTCCGATCCTTTAGTGCATGTCGATGTGACCTATCACGTGGGTTCAGCTCGTGAGGAGATTGGTAAATCGGGCTTTGCTCATTTCTTTGAACACATGATGTTTCAAGGCTCTAAACATGTCGGCGATCAGCAGCATTTTCGTTTGATCACTGAAGCAGGCGGCTCGCTCAATGGCACCACAAACCGCGACCGTACCAATTATTTTGAAACGGTTCCTGCCAACCAATTGGAAAAAATATTATGGCTAGAAGCCGATCGAATGGGCTTTTTGCTTGATGCGGTTTCGCAGCGCAAGTTTGAGATCCAGCGTGACACCGTGAAAAATGAGCGTGCTCAGAATTATGACAATCGCCCTTATGGTTTAATGTGGGAAAAAATGGGTGAGGCACTTTATCCCGAAGGGCACCCTTATTCTTGGCAAACCATTGGCTACGTCAGTGATTTAGATCGTGTTGATGTAAATGATCTTAAAGCCTTTTTCCTACGTTGGTATGGCCCGAACAATGCGGTCTTAACCATAGGTGGCGATCTCGATGTGAAACAGACCCTAGCTTGGGTGCAAAAATACTTTGGCTCGATTCCGAAAGGCCCTGAAGTGGTGGATGCACCGAAGCAGCCACCACGGTTGAGTGAAGATCGCTTTATTACATTGGAAGATCGTGTGCAGCAGCCGATGTTGCTGATTGGATGGCCGACCCAATATTTAGGGGCTGAGGATGAAGTGGCACTGGATGCACTAGCGAGTGTATTGGGCAGGGGGAACAACAGCTTTTTATATCAAGAGTTAGTCAAAACACAAAAAGCCGTCGATGCTGGCGCATTTCAAGATTGTGCCGAGCTTGCCTGTACCTTTTATGTGTACGCCATGGCTCCCTCTGGTGCGCAAGGCAACTTAGCCCCTCTCTATCAAGAAACCCTGCAAGTACTGGAGAAATTTAAGCAGCAAGGGGTTTCTGCCCATCGCTTAGAACAGATCACAGGTTTGGAAGAAGCTAATGCGGTATTTGCCTTAGAGAGTGTCAAAGGCAAAGTGAGCCAATTAGCAGCCAATCAAACCTTCTTTAATCAACCTGATCGTATCGAAAGCCAATTAAAGAAAATTCGCGCGGTGACGCCACAATCACTTCAGCAAGTTTTTACTCGTTACATTGATGGTCAACCGAAAGTGACTTTAAGTGTGGTGGCGAAAGGCAAAACGGAGTTTGCCGTGCGTCCGGCTACTTTTACCACGCCAGATCGCCAGCTGCTTGAGCATCAAAAAATTGGGGATGATCAGCTGGCATATCGAGAAGTGAAAGACAGCTTTGATCGATCACAAATGCCACAACTGGCTGAAGCAGTTCAGGCTCGTTCGCCGAAGTTATACGATGTCTATTTTGATAATGGTGTGCAACTGCTCGGAACCCAAACTACTGAAACACCGACAGTGCTGATTGAAATCGAATTACCGGCAGGTGAGCGTCAAGTCGCGGTTGGTAAAGAAGGCTTAGCCAATTTAACGGCCAATTTACTGCAAGAAGGTAGCCAAAAACGCAGCGCGGAAGAGATTCAAGCTCAACTGGATAAGTTAGGCTCGAGTATTCAAGTGGCAGCTGGGCCTTATTCAACCAGCATCGTTGTCTCAAGTTTGAAGAAAAACTTGCCAGCCACGTTAAAAGTGGCG
>JBOFIW010000035.1:0-2952 GCA_051650365.1 Vibrio sp.
GACATATCATGAATACTGTGCACGGCTGAGATACTTTTTTCTGAAATATCAACAAGGATTTGCACAAATTTCTGAATGATGGCATCCGTTTTAGGTAGTACCTGCATGAGGTCAAACTCACTACCTTGGTTAGCGAGTAGATTGTCCACCAACTGAGTAGAAATCATCGCTTGCTCTTCACTTACACGCTGTAAGCTAAAAAAGCTATGGTTAATGGTTTCTGCCGATGTATTAACAATTTGCAATTGTTTGGCCAGAGGCTCAGAAATACGCTGAATATTTTCTTGCAGTACCTCTTCTAGCTGACTTAACACCTGTGTATGTTCTTTGGAGAGACTAAACTCCGTTGCCGGATCAGTAGCTACCTTCAAGGATTCTTGTGGCTCAAGCCCCATCCACCAAGGTAAGGCGGCACATAGCGCTGCAATTAATAAATGCCACCAGACAACCCCATACTGGATCAGTGCCAGAAGTAAGAGAATTTGCCCAACTAGTATCAGCGTAATTTTGTGTTTTCTGGTGATCATCCTGAACCTCGCAATACCCTATTAAGGTTATTTTGATTTCTTTTGTAATTGCTCAATAATCCACGCAGCCATTGAGCCTAATGGCTTCACCGCATTAGCCGCACCTAATTCCACCGCCACTCTCGGCATCCCCCATACCACACTGGATTGTTCGTCTTGTGCAGCAGTGATCGCACCTTGTTGATGCATCGCTAGCATTCCTCTTGCACCATCTTGTCCCATGCCAGTTAAAATAATGCCGATCGCTTTACTGCCAACGCTTTGTGCGATTGAATCAAACATCACATCCACGGAAGGTTTATGCCGATTCACCGCAGGTCTATCGTCTAGCTCGACGTACAACTTACCGGAACGTTTCACAACGATGATATGTTTATCTCCAGGGGCGAGATAAGCACATCCAACGTCTAAAGCTGTACTTTGTTGTGTCACTTCCTGCACATGCACTGCGCTACTCTCATCAAGTCTCTTTGCTAATGAAGGGGTAAACAACGCGCTAATATGCTGAGTCATGACAATCGGTGGCAATCCCGTTGGTAATGCAGATAGCACCTGTTTGACCGCTTCCGTTCCTCCTGTTGATGAACCAATCGCGATCAATTGAAAATCACTTAAAATCTTTCCAGAAATATTTGACGAAGCAGGGGCAGGAGCCGCATTTTGTACCCCTCCAACATTGGCTTGTGCCGCCATTTTTATTTTTTCATTCACCAAGCTTTTGTAGTTGAGCATTTCAGCCGGATTGTCTGAAGAGGGTTTAGGGAAGTAATCCACTGCACCCAACTCAAGTGCCGATAGCGTTGCCTCTGCACCATGCTGAGTTAAGGTTGAAATCATCACAACAGGTAAAGGGTGGAGGCGCATCAGATTTTTCAAAAACTGCACGCCATTCATCTTGGGCATTTCAACATCCAAAGTCACCACATCCGGATTATGATGTTTTATCAACTCGCGCGCTTGATAAGGATCTTGCGCACAAGCGATGACCTCTAATTCTGGATCGCTATCAATGAGTTGAGTTAGCAGCGCTCTAAATACCGGTGAGTCATCCACGATCAGCACTTTGATTTTTTTCATTCAAACAACTCCACATCACTCGATGAGATTTGCTTATCTATGTTGTGTTGGTACTGCTCTTCAGTCGTTTTAATACTACGTGCAGCATTAAAACTAATCCGTTTAACCCAAGCTTGACCCGTTTGTGGATCGAAAAGCAGCTTTCTTGGCTTATTCCCACCAAGATCCTGAGCAACAACATCTAGATTTTCCCGTTTGGCATACTCAAGAACAAATTCCACATTTTTATCGCCAACCAGAGATTGATATCCCATTAATTGGGCGCCTCCAAACAGCTTATAACGCAATCTTCCTCGTTCTGCGCCTATGGTTAATAAACGGTTGATCAACAGTTCCATAGCGAAGCACCCATAACGAGAGGTTTCAGACAACATGGCTTGTGGATGCCAATGCTGACTTTCAAAATGGCTATGAAAGGGCAGTAAAAAATGGTTCATACCTCCCACTCCCACAGCACTATCCCACGCACACACAGATACACAAGAACCTAAGCCTGTATGAATAATCTCGTGATCCGCCGTTGCATACACACCACCCGGCATCACTTTGACCCAGTGCCGGCGATCGATAGGATGATTGAAGCGGTAATAGTGACCATGCTCCTCCTCCTGTTTTAATCTGTGCTGCGCTGCAACCTTATTGTCTAACATAGATGGTATGCCCCAGATGATGAAAAAGTGAGGTACAACGCCCCACACTCTCTGAATGCCCCAGCATTAAAACCCCACCCGGTTTGAGTTGTTGGTAAAAACGCTCTATCAATTGCTCTTGTGTTGGCCGATCAAAATAAATCATCACATTACGGCAGAAGATCAAGTCCATCTGCTCACTAAAAGGCCAACCTTGGATCAAGTTGAGCTGCTGAAAATCAATGTGACGTTGCAAATTGTGCTTAATTTTCATTTTGCCTTGCTGCTCCTTAATTCCACGCACAAAACTGCGGCGTAAATAAGGTGCAGGAATAGAATTTTGCAGCTCTATGGGATAAACACCGACACGAGCCTTATCCAGTACCGCCGTATCCAGATCTGTTGCCCATATTTTCACATCAGGACAAAAGGTAAAAACATCGGCATGCTCAAGCACAGAGACTAAGGTATAAGGTTCCTCACCCGAAGAGCACCCAGCAGACCAAAAACGTAGCTGACTTACCTGTGCTTTGCGCCACTCACCCACCAAAACCTTTTCAATGAAATCAAAGTGATGACTCTCACGGAAAAACTCTGTTTTATTGGTGGTTAACGTATTAATAAAGTGAATCCGTTCCTGTTCATCATTTTCGATCAATTCACGGAATTCTTTAAAGCGGCACAATCCTTTACGGCGCATCTGCCGACTCAAGCGGCCA
>JBOFIW010000036.1:0-11239 GCA_051650365.1 Vibrio sp.
GCTTCGGTATCCGGTTGGTATTTCTCGCATCCTGATTCTCGCTATTTTGCGGTCGCGCAGATCCAGCAAGATCAGCTGCACAGCTACGCTGAGCGTAAAGGTTGGAGTTTGGAAGAGGCCGAAAAATGGCTAGCACCTAACCTCGATGTTTAATCAGTAAAACAGTAATCCACAATAACAAGAGGCCACATGATGTGGCCTCTTAGTTTTTATCTCTTGGCGAGTGGAGTTTTATTCTTGCTCAAACAGCTCTTTATGCAGCTTTTGCACTGCTTGCTTAGAGACAGATTCATGCAGCAAGAAGCAGAGGTTATGTGCGCTCGCGCCATAACAGATCATGCGTAAATTGTAATCTTCCAGAACGCCGAACACTTGTTTTGCGTAGCCGCGGCTCTCTTTCATCTTGTTACCAATCAAGGCAATCAAGCAAAGGTTGTATTCCACTTCTACCGTACACAGCTCTTCCAACTCGGCGCGCACCGCTTCTGGTAGTTCAGGAGCACCGCCGGATGTATCGGTTTTATCCAGTGTCAGCGACACGCTGATCTCTGATGTGGTGATCAGATCGACCGAAATCTTATGCTTGGCGAGAATTTCAAACACTTTAGCGAGGAAGCCGTAAGCGTGGAACATCTGCGCGCTACGCAGTGTCACCATAGTTTGGTTGCAACGTAGTGCAAGTGCACGGTAAAGCGGCGCACTTTCTACTTGTTTGCGAATCCAAGTGCCGCCTTTTTCTGGTTCTTTTGAAGAACCAACAAACACAGGAATGCCGTGGCGAACGGCTGGAAGCAGGGTGGATGGATGCAGAATCTTGGCACCAAAATTGGCCATTTCTGATGCTTCACTAAAGCTGATTTCTGGGATCGGAGCGGCTTTCGGAGCAATGCGTGGATCGGTACTGTAGATTCCCGGTACGTCTGTCCAAATTTCTAAGCCACAAGCTTGTACAGCTTCGGCAATCAAAGCGGCTGAATAATCACTGCCACCACGACCCAAGGTGGTGGTATTGCCTTGCGCATCAGAACCGATAAAGCCTTGAGTCACCACGACATACTGCTCACATAATGGAACTAGTTTTTCTTTGGCTAATTGAGCGATTTCTGCCAATTGTGGTTCGGCACGACCATAGTTATCATCCGTGCGTAGCACTTCACGAATGTCGAAACGTACCGCATCGACACCACGCTCACGCATCAGTTGGGTCAAGATATAAGTAGAGATCAGCTCGCCACACGCGACCAAATGGTCGGTCAGTTTTTTGCTCGATTGAAATGAAGCTGCTTCCGCCGCGCTGGCCACAGAGTCCAATACGGTTTTGACTTCTTTCTCGACTCGGGTTGGATCGGCGAGTTGGTCGATAATCACATAATGGATATCAGCCAGTTGTTGCAAAATCGCTTGGCGGCGTTCAGCAGAAGCAACACCATTGGCCAGTTCGACCAATAAATTGGTCACGCCAGAGCAGGCGCTGCTGACCACTAAGCGTGTTTGTGGATTGTTTTCGATAATGGCCGAACAACGGCTCATTGCATCAAAGTTGGCGACACTAGTACCACCAAATTTGGCGACGTTAAATGTGCTCACGGCAATTCTCCCAGACTTCCTGAAAAACGAGTTGTTGGTAACCCAACGTCCAATGTTGTGAAGAGAGTGTTTTTAATAGAGCAAAATAGAGGAGTGACTATAGAAAGATGTCCCTCAGAAGCTCTTCATCAGATTCGAGCTGATGACAGTTGAAGGGATTCAGCCCATTCAACCGATAAACCAAAGCCGCAACTTTAATTCACCTCGGCACTACTCCCCCTGAATGTTCTGTTTTGGAGTTGAGGCTCCACAAAACATCTGCCTGGGCAGTGCTCCTCTTCTGCTAGATAGCTCACACATTGAACGGTGTTGGCGAAATCTTGTCAACGACAAAATGTTCCAAAAGTGCAAATAAAAATGACATTAGTGTGACAAGGGTTAACACTCTGGACATAGGTCGAATTGTTGCTGCAACGTAATTGCATTACTCTGGCATTTCTGGTCGCCACAACAAGGAGTCGTTATGACAATTCACAGTTTTATTCCTCCTCATCGGATCTTGATGGGGCCTGGACCTTCTGATATTTCTCCGCAAGTATTACAAGCGCTAAGTCGCCCCACAGTCGGTCATCTTGATCCTCTCTTTATCGGCATGATGGATGAGCTAAAACAACTGCTGAAATATGCTTTCCAAACTGAAAATGAATTTACGATTGCCGTTTCTGCCCCTGGCAGTGCGGGGATGGAAGCCTGTTTTGTTAACCTTGTAGAGCCTGGCGATAAAGTGATTGTGTGCCGCAATGGGGTGTTTGGGGAACGGATGCGCGATAACGCCGTGCGTTGTGGGGCAGAAGTTGTGGTGGTTGATGATGAATGGGGTTGTCCAGTCAGCGTTGAAAAAGTGCAAGCAGCGATAAACGAACATCCGGATGCGAAAATTCTGGCTTTTGTACAAGCAGAAACGTCAACGGGAGCGTTAAGTGACGCGCAAGCGCTGGGCGCTTTAGCGAAGCAGCATGGTTTGTTGACGATTGTCGATGCGGTGACTTCGCTTGGCGGCGTTCCTTTGCTGGTGGATGAGTGGCAATTGGACGCGGTTTATTCTGGTAGCCAAAAATGCCTTTCTTGTGTGCCGGGGCTAGCTCCACTGACATTTTCACCTCGTGCAATTGAGAAGATTCAATCACGCAAAACACCGATTCAAAGCTGGTTCCTTGATCAAAGCTTGGTATTAGGGTACTGGAGTGGGGCGGGTAAGCGCAGTTATCACCACACCGCACCGGTCAATAGCTTGTATGCTCTGCACGAAGCGCTGCTGATGTTACAGCAGGAAGGGTTAGAACAAGCATGGCAGCGCCACCGGACGATGCATGAGAAACTTAAACTGGGTTTACTACAACTGGGCTTTAAGTTTGTGGTGGCTGAGCCGTATCGGTTGCCGCAGTTGAACGCGATTTATGTTCCGGAAGGCATTGATGAAGCGAAAGTGCGTAGTCACCTGCTCAATGAATACAATTTGGAAATTGGTGCAGGATTGGGCGCTTTAGCCGGCAAAGCGTGGCGAATTGGCGTTATGGGTTATGGTGCACGTTCGGAAAACATTGCGTTATGTTTGCGTGCATTGGAAGAGTCTCTCGGTTAATGAAAAACCGCGTGAAATAGAAAAGGGTGGATTAGGCCACCCTTTTTTGATCTGAGATTAAGGGGCTACGGCAGAGGAGGCTTGTTCCGTGTTGGATGCCGTACTTGTGGCCTTTATGGACGCTCGATATTGAACGGTGCTGAAATCCTGATTAGGGAACAGAAACTTCGCTTCAGTACGAATTTGCTGCGCACGACTTGCATCTCCCAATCCTTGGTAGGCTAAGATCAGGTTCGTATAGAAGGCTGGACGAGGAGTGTGTTGAATCACCTGCAATGACCAATCCACATAAGGTTGAATCAGTTCTGCTTTTTGCTCATGCAACCCAAGTTGTAAATAGGTGCTGTAGACATCCCAATCAAATCTATCTTGCCACACTAAGGGGTTAGTGACTTGTTTGAGGAGCTCAGGATCACGCGGTTGCGATTTTTCAAACTGAGTAAGCACATAGTTAGTGTGTAGAGCGGTGAGCATATACAGACCGGTTATGATCGGTAAAACCAGACTTGTTATACGTAACAAAGATTTGCTAAGCGTCGAAAAATGAGCCTGCCGATAGCGAGCCACCCGTTGATCAACCCAGTAAATCAAGAGAATAAACGTGACCCAGTGGATAGCCGAGTGATAAAAAGGATATTCTAGTTGGGCATGTAACGTAATAGGAACAAATAGCGCTAACATGGCTAAGCGAGTTCCGCGTTTGGCTGCATAGATACGTAAAGCGCATAAGCAAGCGGCGAATAGTATGCCGATCACTGGCAGTAAGCCGCCCTCAACCCCCCAATATAATATCTCATTATGCGGATGATCCATTGAGGGTAAGCCGGGAGGATAGCTACTGTTTAACTGGTGCTGACGTGCCGTATAGAGCAGATATTGCGCTTCAAACGATCCATAACCATACCCGGTGAACGGCTTCTCGGTAATCATGTCGATGGTTTGTGGAAAAGTGTAGCGTCGTGGGCTGTCTAAATCGGTTTTGTTGGCAACAAAACCATCAGTCCCTTGGCCATACATAGCCGCGAATCCAGCACCAATACCAACAATAATAGCCAGTATCCAAAGAGTAAACCGCTGGCGAGAAGCGAAACGATAAAGATAAGGGGCAACAAAAGCTATGCTGAGTAAGCTAGCCAGCCATCCGGTACGTGAGGCTAACACTACCAAAAGAGGAATTGTAAGTAGTGGTGTTAAGTAAAGTACACCGATTTTACTCAATGGGGAGTCATACTTTTCAGGTTGCCTAGCCAATAAGTAGCCGGAGAGCACTAAGCCAGTCGCGAGGAAACTCGCCATTACATTGGGTTGCTGAAAAATACCATATGGTCGATTGGCAGTTGTGTCGTAACCAAACGGATTACCCGGAGCTAACCAAAAATACTGGATAAGCCCAATCACAGCCTCGATCAGAGTCGCTAACAAGATGAACCAAAGTAAACGCTGCTTATGCTTGTTGCTAAACCGAAATTGTTGCAGCACTACAAACAGGGTAAATCCGGCCCATAGGCCAACTAGACGACTGAGCACATTTACTTTATCAGCATTTGAGTAGAAAACAGGCAGAGTTAATAAAACACAGCTAACCCACAATCCTATGGTGAGTTTTGAATAGCGTAGGGTTTGGTTGCTAGCGAGTTGATATAAACCAATCGCCAAGGTAATGCTCAGTGCGATCCAAGTGGTATTGTTAAAGGAAAGTGCAAGCCCTGCCCCTCCAGGGTTGGGCATGAAGAAATGCATAGCAACTAGGTACAAAGCCGCTAATGAAAAAAGAAACGGTTTATTGAGTGGAAGACTGGGCGTGTGCGGTTCTAACCGAGTTCCACTTAATAGCAAAGTTGCCATGCAGTTCACCTTAAAAAAGAAACCAGCGCAGAATTCGCTGGTTTCGATACTTTAGCCTCTTTTTCTAATTCAACAAAGGCTTGAGGAAGCGCGCGGTGTGTGAAGCTTCGACCTGCGCCACATCTTCTGGTGTTCCCTCAGCAATAATGAGGCCACCACCTTGGCCGCCTTCTGGGCCTAAATCGACAATCCAATCCGCGGTTTTGATCACATCCAAGTTATGCTCAATCACCACGACGGTATTACCGTGATCACGTAGACGATGTAGCACCGTAAGTAGTTGTTGAATATCGTGGAAGTGTAAGCCTGTAGTAGGCTCATCTAAAATATATAGAGTTTTGCCAGTATCGCGTTTGGAAAGTTCACGCGCTAGCTTCACCCGTTGTGCCTCCCCTCCTGAGAGGGTGGTTGCCGATTGGCCGAGGCGAATGTAGGAGAGCCCAACATCCATTAAAGTTTGCAACTTACGCGCGATCACAGGGACTGGGTCAAAGAATTCGCGCGCATCTTCTACGGTCATCTCAAGCACTTCATCAATGCTGCGCCCTTTGTAGCGAACTTCCAATGTCTCACGGTTATAGCGTTTACCTTTACAGACATCACAAGGCACGTACACATCAGGTAAGAAATGCATCTCGACCTTGATAACGCCATCACCCTGACATGCCTCGCAGCGACCACCACGCACGTTGAAACTAAAACGACCAGGCTGATAACCACGAGAGCGTGATTCCTGCGTTCCGGCAAACAGTTCACGGATTGGGGTAAAGATGCCTGTGTAAGTTGCTGGGTTAGAACGCGGGGTGCGACCGATAGGGCTTTGATCTATATCGATCACTTTATCAAAGTGTTCCAAACCTTTAATTGAGTGATAGGGTGCAGGTGTAGCCGTAGTCGCGCCATTAAGAGCGGTATGTGCGATCTTAAAGAAGGTGTCATTGATCAGGGTTGATTTACCGGAGCCCGATACGCCCGTCACACAGGTAAACAGACCGACAGGGATCGATAAATCGACATTCTTCAGGTTATTCCCTACCGCGCCCTTCAGTTCAACGGTTTTGCTCTTATCGCGTGGTGTTCGTTCAGTTGGTATGGCAATTTTTTTCATGCCACTGAGGTACTGGCCTGTTAATGAATTCGGGTTGGCAATGATTTCGTCCACATTGCCTTCTGCTACCACCATACCACCGTGTACCCCAGCTCCGGGGCCAATGTCGATCACATGATCCGCCATACGAATCGCATCTTCATCATGCTCAACCACCAGAACGGTGTTGCCCAGATTACGTAGGTGAGTGAGGGTTTGCAGCAAGCGTTCGTTGTCTCGTTGGTGGAGACCGATCGAGGGTTCATCAAGGACATACATCACCCCAACTAACCCCGCACCGATCTGGCTTGCTAACCGAATGCGCTGCGCTTCGCCACCAGAGAGGGTTTCGGCGCTGCGTGATAGGTTTAAGTAGTTGAGGCCTACATTAACCAAAAATTGCAGGCGATCATTGATCTCTTTCATCACCTTTTCTGCAATTTGTGCACGTTGACCTTCGAGTTTCAGCTCTTGGAAAAACGTCAGTGCATCGGCAATACTCAACTCAACAATGGTCGGAAGTGCTGTATCGTTGATAAATACATTGCGCGCTTCAATTTTCAAACGTGTGCCATCACAGCTACCACAAGGTTTGTTGGAGATGTATTTCGCGAGATCTTCACGCACTGAATTGGATTCAGTATCGCGATAACGGCGCTCCAGATTATGCAAAATACCTTCAAAAGCATGTTTTTTGAGGCGGATATCTCCGCGATCATTGATGTATTTAAATTCAATCTCGGTACGACCTGAGCCGTGCAGGATGATGTCTTGAATCTTTTTACTCAGCTTATTGAAGGGAGTGTGCAGGTCAAAGTCGTAGTGCTCAGCCAGCGCAGTCAACATCTGGAAATAATAAAAGTTCTTTTGATCCCAGCCACGAATTGCCCCTTGCGCCAAACTTAAGTTGGCATCTTGAATCACTCGATCTGGATCGAAATACTGCTGTACCCCTAAGCCGTCACAGGTTGGGCAAGCACCGGCTGGATTGTTGAAAGAGAACAGACGTGGTTCAAGCTCGCGCATGCTGTAACCACAATGTGGACAAGCAAAGTTAGCCGAGAAAATTTGCTCTTCGCCATCGCCTTCCATCGGCGCGACAACAACGATCCCGCCAGAAAGTTCTAAGGCGGTTTCAAAGGATTCAGCTAAGCGCTGTTGTAGATCACTGCGCACTTTGAAACGGTCGACAATCACTTCAATGGTGTGCTTTTTGTGCAGCTCAAGCTTAGGTGGATCGGTCAGGTCGCAAGTTTCACCATCGATCCGTGCACGAATAAATCCTTGTGCCGCTAAGTTTTCCAATGTCTTAACGTGTTCACCTTTACGCTCTTTGACTATAGTTGCCAGCAGCATCATTTTGCTACCTTCGGGCAACTCCAAAACCTTGTCGACCATTTGGCTTATCGTTTGTGCTTTGAGTGGCACTTGGTGTTCTGGGCAACGTGGTTCGCCGACTCGGGCATAGAGCAGACGTAAATAGTCGTACACTTCCGTAATGGTCCCAACGGTAGAGCGTGGGTTGTGGGAAGTGGACTTTTGTTCAATCGAAATCGCGGGCGATAACCCTTCAATATGGTCAACGTCCGGTTTTTCCATCAGGGAAAGGAATTGACGCGCGTAAGCCGAAAGAGACTCGACATAACGTCGTTGGCCTTCGGCGTACAGCGTATCAAAAGCCAGAGATGACTTACCTGAGCCAGAAAGCCCAGTGATGACAATCAGTTTGTCACGAGGAATGGTCAGGTTAATATTTTTGAGGTTGTGGGTACGAGCGCCGCGTACTTCGATTTTGTCCATCTGTGGTTTGCTCTTTGCTAAACACGAAGTGCAGCAAGTATTACATAGCATGAACAAAGTGCAAGCAAATACTGGATAAAAAAACAGTCACTTTAAAAGTGAAAAAGCCAATGGATAGCATTACCCATTGGCTTTGAAAATCACGTTTTAACTAAGAATTACTGACCTTTGTGTGTTGACTGCTTGGCAAGTTCAACTTTTTGGTCATTCTTCTTGTACATGTTTTCGTAGCAGAAGTTGGTCGCTTCGATATAGCCTTCTACACTACCACAGTCAAAGCGTTTACCTTTGAACTTGTAGGCGAGTACGCAACCTGCTTTAGCTTGTTTCAGCAGAGCGTCAGTGATTTGAATTTCGCCACCTTTGCCCGGTTCCGTTTGTTCAATCAGATCAAAAATATCTGGAGTCAGGATGTAGCGGCCAATAATCGCAAGATTACTTGGCGCGGTACCCGGTTCTGGTTTTTCCACCATGTTATCCACACGGAACAGGTCGTCTTTGATCATTTCACCGGCAATCACGCCATATTTGTGGGTTTCATTTTCAGGGACTTCTTGTACCGCAACGATAGAGCAACGGAACTGTTTGTACAGTGCAACCATTTGTGCCAAGACACCTTGCTGTTCATTGACACACAAGTCATCCGCGAGAACCACGGCAAATGGTTCATCACCAACTAACTCCTTGCCCGTTAGAATAGCGTGACCTAAACCTTTCATTTCTCGTTGGCGAATAAAAGTAAAGTTAGCGCTTTCAATGATTTTACGGATATCGCCTAATAGCTCTTCTTTGTTGGTACCACGGATCTGATGCTCTAACTCGTAGTTCATATCAAAGTGATCCATGATCGAGTGTTTACCCCGACCGGTCACAATACACATACCAGTAATACCTGCTTGAATCGCTTCATCAACACCGTATTCGATCAACGGCTTATTAACGACGGGCATCATCTCTTTAGGCATAGATTTCGTTGCTGGTAGGAATCGTGTTCCGTAGCCAGCTGCCGGAAATAGACACTTTTTAATCATAATTTTGCTCTATGGTGTGCTAAGGATAAATTTTTCGCCGACTCTATCACTTCTGATGAAGGACTGCATTACGTTGGTGTGATCGGTAAAAAAAATGTGTGAGAAGTCGCATTGTTACTACATTTTTGGCAGAAAATCCGTGAGAAAACATTCAGTTCAATATTGTACGCTTTCATAATAAATTTTGATTGACCCAAGCAATCGCTTTGACTCTATTTTTTACATTCAATTTTTTAAATATCTGATAGAGATGGGATTTCACCGTAAATTCACTAATGAATAAACTCTCGGCAATTTGCATATTTGACGAGCCAGTTTGTAAGCAGCGCAGAATTTGAATTTCACGTGCGGTGAGGTCAACGGTTGCCTGAGTTTGGTGAGTTTGGAAAGCATAACGATAGTAGTGTAATAACTGGCTGCTGACATGGCGCGGTAACCAGTTTTGGCCATTGATGATCTCTCCGAGCCCATGGGCAATAAATTTCGTATCTTCATTGGCATAGAACAGCCCTTTTAGGTTACCAAAAATGAGTAAATCTTCAGTTTTTAGCCTTTTACCTACATTAAACAGAATGGTTTCAAAATAGGGATTAGTCAGCTTAAGTGGACCTAGTTGTTGGCGAATTTGGCTATTTTCGGCATGGTTGAGTAGCAGGATTTTGTGTTTATCGGATTGATAGTCACGCAACAATTGCTCGGGTGCAATGATTGGGACAGGCAAGTTTAGTTGGCTGATTGCTGTTTGAATTGCGGGCTCTAGAGTTTGAGGCTGGGCGGTGAGTAAGTAAATAGTGCGCGCATAGTTGGTTCTGTGCATGATGAATGATATATCCAATGTATATGAAATAATGCGCTCAATATGGCGAAGAATTATGAAAGGTGCTATGTCAGGCAAACAGTTTGCGGAGCATCTCAATAGAGGAAGTAACCGATAGGTTTATCAGCGGGTTATTTCGGTGAACTACTCTTAAAAATAGCCAAACAAGAAGAGTGGAACGGTTCACGCTGTAGTGAGAATAGGGGAATTCGATTGGTTCGGGCGGCAAAACGGTGTTATCCTTGCCGACTACTTGAAATTGATAGACATGACTTGATTACGGAGCAAAACATGGCAAGCCGTGGCGTGAACAAAGTAATTTTGATTGGTAACTTAGGCCAAGATCCTGAAGTGCGTTATATGCCAAGCGGCGATGCGATGGTGAATTTAACTGTTGCAACCTCCGAAACTTGGCGTGATAAAGCCACTGGTGAGCAAAAGGAAAAAACCGAATGGCATCGAGTGTCTGTTTTCGGTAAAACGGCTGAATTCATTGGTGAATACGCGCGTAAAGGAACCCAAGTCTATGTTGATGGGCAACTACAAACGCGCAAGTGGCAAGATCAGCAAGGGCAAGAGCGTTATACGACGGAAGTCGTTGTACGTTGGCCCGCTGGTGAGGTGCAAATTATGGGTAGCCGCACCCAACAAGGTGGCGTGTCAGCTCAGCAAGGCGGTATGAATGCACCACAGCAAGGAGGTTGGGGGCAACCTCAACAACCGGCTAGGCAGCATCAGCCTATGCAGCAAGCAGCACCTCAACAGCATGTGCAACCGCAGTACAATGAGCCACCAATGGATTTTGATGACGACATCCCATTCTAGAGTAGCTGTTAACGAAAAAAGCCGCGGATTCCGCGGCTTTTTTATATAGTTATCTCAACTGTTTAATGTAAACTTCTCGCCTCTGAGAAATAGCAAGCGGCGCACATAAGGAACGTGGCACAAATGAGGTATACACCGACGTTAAAACTAAGCACTCGGCTCGTTGCCTTTGTGACTATGACGGTGATTAGCGCCATGTTTATTTTATTTCTCGGTGGCACTTTATCTTTCCAACGGCTTGGTCAGGAATACCTTAATCACTACCTACAAGGTGTGGTTGAAGTGGTTGATAAAGAAATGGAAGATCCTGATGCCGCATACTCCATGCAGCGTTGGATGCCGAAAATGCTGCAAGCCGGTGGCATTATTGAAATGCAGCTCACCTCTGAATCGGGTACGGTTTACCGTTTTAAAGACACGACCAATACCATTGAGGCCACTCGTTTATATCAAGTGGCATTACCGCTAAAGCGTAACCCAGGTTACGTCATGCATTTTAAAGCCATCCCTCCTTATCTCAGTTACAACTATTCACTACAAGCGATGTGGTCCACCACGTTAGCAGTGCTGCTGATTGTTTTTTTCTTGAACCGTGGGCTTAAATGGTTGAAAGAGCAACTGTTTGGCTCGGAGCTGCTTGAGGAGCGAGGCAGAATGATTCTTGC
>JBOFIW010000037.1:0-5625 GCA_051650365.1 Vibrio sp.
GGGGAGTCTTTCATGGCGGCACTCGCGTTGGCGCTTGGGCTGTCGGATGTGGTGCAATCGTATAGTGGTGGAATCCGCTTAGATACCCTGTTTATTGATGAAGGTTTTGGTAGTTTGGATCCTGAATCGCTCGATCTCGCGATTCAAACTCTAGTAGATCTACAGCAGGGAGGTAGAACCATAGGAATTATTTCTCATGTCAGCGAGCTAAAAGAACAAATTGGGCAAAGATTGGATGTCTTGGCAACCCGAGTGGGTAGTACACTACATTTGGTTCCCTAGAAGAAAACAATTTGCTTTGATGATTGTCACTGACCTGAGTGATGATAACCGATACACTATGCGCATTTTGATGAGTATGAAAAGAACGAAACGTCAATGGCTGTGAACATGGATGTAATAAAAAAAGTTTACCAGTATGCTGAACCTAATCTTTCTTTGGTGGGATGGATGGGGATGCTTGGTTTCCCTGCTTACTACATCATTTGGGAGTATTGGTTTCCACAGCCCTATGAGAATCTAGGGTTACGCCTTGTTGGCTCTGCTTTATTTTCGCTGCTTGCATTTCGGGATTTCTTGCCAAAAAAATTGCAGTGTTACATGCCGTACTATTACTTGCTGACGATAGGTTTTTGCTTACCTTTCTTCTTTTCTTTCATGATGTTGATGAACGACTGGTCGACGATTTGGGCTATGTCGTTTATGGCCTCTATTTTTCTGCATATTCTCTTAGTACATGACACACGAGTGATGGCGATACAAGCCCTGTCTTCTATTGCGTTGTCCTATCTTGTTGTGTACTGCATTGCGAACTTTCAACCATCAACGTTGATTGAATGGCCATTTATGCCCATATTCTTGTTTACTTATGTGTTTGGGAATTTGTTTTTTTTCCGTAACCAGACTTCTCATGAAAGTAAAGTTTCTATTGCCAAAACCTTTGGGGCTGGAATTGCGCATGAAATGCGTAATCCGCTCAGTGCGCTAAAAACCTCGATAGATGTGATTCGCACTATGCTTCCTAAGCCACAAACAGCAACTCAATTCGCCCCCCCATTGGATGCACAAGAACTGGATCTTTTACACCAAATTTTGAATGAAGCGGATGAAGTTATTTATTCTGGCAATAACGCTATTGATCTGTTGTTGACCTCTATTGATGAGAATCGAGTTTCAACCACAAGTTTTAAAAAATATTCGATGGCGGAGGTGCTGGAGAAGGCGATCAAAACGTTTCCTTATAAAAATGCAGCGGACCGACATGCAGTTCAGCTTGACGTTCATCAGCCGTTTGATTTTTTCGGTAGTGATACCTTACTCACTTATGCATTGTTCAATTTGCTGAAAAATGCTTTTTACTACCAAAAAGAACAGTTTTTTGTTCGGGTACAGCTCCTACAAGCTGCAGAATATAATATTGTGAAAGTCCGAGATAATGGTGTTGGTATTGATCCCGAGATGCTAGAAGATATCTTTCGTGATTTTTATACCTTTGGAAAAAACGGAAGCTATGGGCTAGGCTTGCCTTTTTGTCGTAAGGTGATGGCCGCTTTTGGCGGCACGATTCACTGTTACTCTAAACAAGGTGAGTGGACGGAGTTTGTTCTCAAATTCCCGCGCTATGACTCAGATACGGTCAGAGAGATAAAAACGGACTTATTAAAGTCTAAATCATTGATTTACATTGGATTAAACCAGTCCGTAGTTCGTGAGTTGAATTATCTTGCAGCAGAGGACGAATTTGAGTTCACCGCACTATCTGCTCAGCAGGCAGTGATGCGACAAGACTACGAATTTGAATTCGATCTGATTTTACTGGATTTGGATGATGCAGCGGCACAAGGAGAATTACTCCCCAAAATTGAAGGACGGTTAAGCTTCTCCAAAGGATGTATTGGCTATCTCTTCGATCCGAGTAAAGAGTATGCGGTTAATATCAATCGTTACTTACACATCCAACCAATCAGCATTCATTCCATACTCAAAAAGCCGAAACAAGTTATTGATCGGCTCCTGTTTGAGCAGGATGTACTCTTGATGAACCGTAATGTCATCCCAATCCAGAAGAGTCGTCATGAACGGCGTATTTTGGTGGTGGATGATAATCAATCAATACGTACCTTTACGGCCATCTTGCTTGAACAGCAAGGCTATGAGGTGGTGCAAGCCAATGATGGTTGTGAAGTGTTGAAGCATATGGATAGCCAAACTATAGATTTGGTCTTAATGGATATTGAAATGCCCAAAGTAGGGGGCTTGGAGGCGACTCATTTAATCCGATCTTCAGAGTGTAGTTATAAGAATATTCCAATTATTGGTTACACTGGGGATAACAGTCCAAAAACATTAGCATTGGTTCAAACATCTGGTATGAATGATTTTATTGTGAAGCCAGCAGATCGTGATGTTTTGTTAAACAAAGTAGCGGCCTGGGTATAAAAGGTGGGAAAATTATCCCACCTTGATTTCATTATAAATGATGATTAAATTGTCATGTTATAGTCGTGATGAGTGTTTTTCATTTATCGGATGTAAAAATCAGTACATTTCGCAGCATCAGAACATATTTCAATTATTCGCCTTATTTGTTCATCAGTAACATCACTATTTAGTGATAACCTAATAATATTTTTATTTTTTGTAGTGGCAGGTCGGCAGAATACAGAACCGAATAGGCCATTGTCCTCCAAAAAATCACGTACTTTTTCAGTATTTCTTTCATCTCCAGTTTCTAGACTAATAATTTGACTTTCACTACGAACGGTTAAGCCAAGTTGAGTTAATCCAATACGTAATTTTCTCGCCATGTGTTCTAAATTTTTCCGTTTGTCATCGGCATATTTGATAATTTCTAATGTTGTTTCTAGCCCAGCGGCTTCATAGGGAAGTAAAGTGGAGCTAAAAATGGCAGGGTAACTGATAAAAGGTACGCAACGGTTTACCTCATTGTTACACCAAATCGCCCCAGCTCGATATGAAAAAGTTTTAGCTAAGCTGGCGGTCATAAAATGGACTTCATGAGTGAGATTTAACTCTGCGAGTAGTCCTGAGCCTTTCGGCCCATGTGTACCTAAAGAATGAGATTCATCGACTAGCAAAGCACAACCAAACTCTTGGCTGATTTTGACTAGCTCCGTTAAAGGAGCCAAGGTTCCTATTGTGCTATAAATGGAGTCGACAGCAATAATCCCAGGCCCATGACGCTGGATTAAAGTGCGTAAATGGTCGCAGTTATTATGCATAAAAGGGTGTATTTTGGCATTCGAATAGCGAGCCCCTTCCCACAAGGACATGTGCGCGAAAAAATCAATGTATACATTGGTATTCGGCTGGCAAATTGTCTGCAATAGGCCTACGTTAGCGCACCAACCCGATTGGGATAATAAACATTCTTTAAAGCCCGTGAACGTTGCTAATTGTGTTTCAATTGCAGGTTTGTCGTAATCATTCTGTAAGAAGATAGCAGACATAAATAGGCTCTGCTGTTCTTCAAGCAATGCTTTTGCTAAATGAGCTTTAATCAAGGGATGATTAGCCAAAGCAAGATAATCATTACTTTGTAAAATAATATCCTCTTTGCTGGCATGCTTACCCAACACTAAATGTTTTCCATTTTTGTTTGTTGTAATAAAATTATCAATATAGTGATTAATCTTATCCTGAATAAAATCAGGAAGATGTGGTTTATTCATTGCAATATATCCTAGTTATAAATTATTTAACGCCAGCTGACGAGTGATATATTGCTTAATTAAAAAGTCCTGTCATCTAGCAAAATTCAATTTTATTAACAACGTAGAATAATTGATAAGCTGCTGTGGTGAGAAGAAAAATAATCATTAGGGGTAGGGGCTCTACCCAGAAGAATATCCTGACATTAAAAATTATTTAAGAAATTACAGAGTTACTTTTAAATAACTCCGGCCAATACATCTTTAGGTATCCCCAAGAAACCCAAACGACCAAAATAGTCGCAATTGTGATCTCTAAAAATCCAAAATAGTGTAACCAGTACCACTGAGGATGCTGAGTTGAAAAAAATTCTGTCAAGCGTTGCATTGCCACAGCACTGATCACGGAAGGAAAGGTTACTGCGGCGATTGAAGGTTGAAATTGCAAACGTAAGAGGCGTAAATAACAAAGATATATTAGAAGTGTCATTGTGATGGCAATACCAGCGAGAGCTCCCGTTAGGATAGGATCGGGTTGATGGAAATTAACCAGATAGGTTGCAAGCGTCAAATTGATCGGCGCGGCCATGATCGCTAAGGTTGGGCGTGCTCGTTTGGGCAGGGTCCCTGCAAATACCAACCTATAGAGCACGACAGGCAGCATCACAAAGTAGATCGCAATGCAGACATTCACTAGGGTTTCAGAAAAAAGTGTATGACCAAATTGGGTTCCAGCTAACGAACTGCTAATGACCCCTACCGGATACAAAAACCAACTTGGGACAATATTGGCAAGTTTGAACTGACGAAGCTGAAAATAGAAGAACAGTATCATCATAGTCAAATGCAGTAACAATGCGGCAGCCCAAATCGGGTAGGCAATAAAAGGAGAAAGGATCGCAAGATAATCACACAAGATCAGTAATGCCATACTCATTGGAGCCATTAAACTTCCCGAGATAGGATGCTTCAGATCGGTAATAAACGTTCGTAAATTCATATATTTAAGTAATACAGGCAGTAGTAACAAGGCACCACTAAATGCCAAGTAAGGACGAAGTATTAACCCAAGTGATGGGTAATAGAGTACCCAAGCGTGGCCCAGCCCGATCATTCCTAATGCTAATGCTGCTTGTGAAGGGGGCACGTTTTGCACTTGGGTAAACCTATACCAATTCAATTGCTTCTCCTTGGTGAAATGTCCTGAATTTAATGAAAAAAGCCGCTCATTTTGCGAGCGGCTATTATCTGGTTTCATTATGCGTTAGGCAAATTGACTTTTATGAAACGGGGGGTTGATGTGGAATATCTTGTTGCTGTAGCTTTTGGTTTTTCAAAGTACGGTGTAGCAACTGGCTGTAGATAGGCTGTCCACCGAGCATCTGTGCAAAAATGACAGCCCCTAAACTAGTAATGATAAGAGGGAGGATAAGGTGATAGTTATTCGTCATTTCAATAACCAATAAAATTCCAGTAATCGGCGCACGAACGGTAGCAGCGAATAAGGCCCCCATTCCTGCAATTGCAAACATGCCAGGCTCAATGTTTAGTGCTGGAAACCACACTTGGGCTATTAGGCCGAACGCATAACCAAAGAGCGTTCCGAGTGCCAACATAGGTGCAAAAATTCCACCGGGAGCCCCTGATCCAAAACAGAGCAAAGTGGTGAAAATTCGCCCGATAAACAGCAATAATAAAATTCCAGCGCCATAGCCACCGTTAGTGATGGTTGGAATTAAACTTATCCCACCGCCCGTGAGCTCGGGAGCATAAAGGAGTAGTAGGCCAAAGCAGCCGCCTAATAATGATCCCGTCAATAAATATCGTTTCCGGTCATTGCGATGAAATTTGACGAACAAATCTTGTGCTAAGGTAATAAGATAATTGAACAACACGCCAAATACACCGAATAAAGCACCAAGTAATAAAAATAAACCTAGGGTTGATAATTCAG
>JBOFIW010000038.1:0-3307 GCA_051650365.1 Vibrio sp.
TCGAAACTGGGCAGTTAAGTTCAATGGAAGCCTTAAGTGAACAGCCCCATTTCTCTGTTATTCATTTCAAATAACCCACGTTGAACGATACAAGGCAGCACGGCTTTGACGAGCTGCCTTGTGTTTTATATTCGGATGACTTGTTGTTGCCGCTTCAAGCCGTTTGTGGATGGTTAATTAGCAATATCGAGTTTATTACCACTTACCCCATTGGTACGAAACCAACCCGCGATACTCACACGGTCTGCATGTGCTTCCAGTACCTCATGCGGAAAACGCTCAGAGAGAAATACCACCAAACGCCCCGCCACTGGAGCTAAAGTGTCAATCCAGTTGTCCTGCAAATCGTAGATTTTCAGCTCACCACCATCGGCTGGCGTCCACTGTTCATTGAGGTAAAACACTGTGGTTAATTTGCGGTTTTCGTTGCCTCGGAAAGAATCGAGATGCTTAAGATAGAAGTCACCCGCCTCATATTTCGCGAAGTGCGCTTCGTACTCAAAAAGCCCCAAAAAGAAATGGCGATTCACTTCACGCCGGATCTGCTCCATCCGTTCTAAATAGTCTTGGATAGGTTGCCCCATCGAAAGATCTAACCACTGGATTTTGTCACTGCGTATATCCGTGGCGCGTTGTGTCTCCTCGTTTCTTCCGATACGCGCCCGCTTCCAATGTTCAGGAACGCACTCTCGTAGTGCTTGCACTTCTTGTGGGTTCAAAAAATCGTCCCACACATACCAACCTCGGTCTGCAATTGCATCCATTAATGCGTCTAACGCCATGATTCTCACTACATGAACAATAAGATGCGCGTTATATCTGGCTTACTTGCGCTCAGCAATTCGAGTTATTAATCTCCAAGATCAATAATCCTGATGGATAGACTCAACACCTGATTGGGAACTTATTTTCGGCCTGATAATCCAACAAGCATCTTGCTGAATAAAGGAAAGAACATGATTGTCACAACCACGCCAAACATTGAAGGTAAACGCATTGTCCGCTACTGCGGTATTATTGCTGGCGAAGCTATCCTCGGTGCCAATATTTTTAAAGATCTGTTCGCAGGGATCCGCGATATTGTTGGCGGCCGTTCCGGAACTTATGAGCGCGAATTAGAAAAAGCTCGCGCGATGGCGTTAGAGGAATTGCAACAACAAGCTGCTGCTTTGGGTGCAAACGCGGTAGTTGGTGTCGATTTAGATTACGAAACTTTTGGGAAAACCAACGGTATGCTGATGGTTTCCATTAGCGGTACAGCGGTCATTGTAGACTAAACGATACTCGATGAGCGAAAGTTTCACTCAAGATAAAGCAAACAAGGCAGCGCTATGCAGCCTTGTTTTTTTGGGGAATGTTTCCAACTACACATAAGTCGTTGAAATGGGGGACAAGTATTTAGGAGTTGACCTCTTCAATACCTATATTGTTTTTCGCCCAAATGAGTGCCTGCAAACGATTTTTTGCATTAATTTTCTTAAATACATTATGCAGATGTGTTTTTACGGTATTTTCACTTACAAAAAGTTTATCTGCGATTTCAATATTTGACGCGCCACTGCCGAGCAACTTAATAATTTGTTGCTCTCTTTTAGTGAGTTTTGCGTACATTTGCGAAGTAACCACTGAATTACCAGAACGATAATGAAGAATATATTCTTGCGCTAACTTGCGAGCAAGCCACATTTCATCTTGCAGGATTTTGCTCATACCTTTGATAAGGGTATCAATGTCATCCTCAATATAAAAAACACCCGCTAGGTTATTCCACTTAAAGAGTAATTTATGCTCTATTTCTTGTGGGCAGTTGATAATTACTTCTTTCGCATCAGGACAGCAGATATGCTTAAACGAACTATAGTCGGTCAAAACATCATCCGAAATTCGAGAGTAATCAATCATCAACATCTCTATATTTCGGCTTTCAGGCTTACTCTCTTCAAGCCACAGTTCAGAAAATGGAGTGATCTCTAGCGTCACAGGCAGTTTTGCCTCCAACGCTTCCTTCAACAATCTGGACTGCATACAAACATCAGAAAGCATTCTAACGTTTAGTTTATTTCCTTCTTTCATTTCACCCCTCCTAACAAATCAAGGCTAGCATGATTAAAACTAACGTTAAGAAAAACTAAGTCAATGTTCAGAAATTAAGACAAATGTTGAACTCGGTAGAATGGTGAAATTATTCTGTATAATTCATGAAGTTAAGTTAACTTCTCAATATTAAGAATATCAATAGCAATTTTTATATATAAGCCACACATATAGATTACACAGCTTAAAAAACACCACAAAATAAGCAACGACTTGCTATGCACAATCCCGACAACTTTATATAAGTCATTGCTAATTTATACTTCTTCGAAAAGAATCCAACAGCACCTTTAACAAAGGCCATATGAGTTCATTTCGAGATTAAGCAGTATTTCACTGAAATGATTAAAGTGCACTTAAATTTGAAACGTGCCATGGGGGAGAAAATGAATTTTCCTCTTTAACTAAACTCTACGTTCTATAGAGCACTTTAACCACGTGCCAACCAAATTTGGTTTTAACCAGTTGAGGTGTTAACACTTCACCTTGAAAGCAGGCTTTATCAAAGGCTGGAACCATTTGGCCTTGGCGAAATTCGCCCAAATCACCACCTTTTTTGCCCGATGGACAAGTCGAATATTTTTTGGCCAAAACATGAAACTTCGCCCCTTTTTTAAGCTGAGCTAGGATATCGTCTGCTTGTTCTTTGTGCTTGACCAAAATGTGCAAAGCTGCCGCGGTACGAGCCATGTTTTTCCCCCTGTTTTATCGAGCCGCGTAGTGTACCTGATCAATAATAAATGTAAACGTACGGTTGAGATCAAACAGAATGCTCCGAATATAGTCTAAATTCAGGCCATTCCGTTGCTGATACGGTAATTTAGGTTAGTATAAGTATTAGTCCGACCAGATAAAGAATGAACTATGGCTAAAGTCGTCAGTAAAGCGAATCAATCACAAGGAATGTTGATGTTCACACTCAGTGCCCAGCAGCAACTCTTCGCTATCGGCACTCTCAAAGTCAGGGAAATTGTCATCTATCAACCAATGACACAGATCCCCTATTCACATCACCATGTAATAGGAACCGTGACAATACGTAATTTAACAGTGCCTGTAATCGACATGGCTGCTGCGATTGGTTTTCGCCCTATTCAGTCTAGCGAGTATCAAAATTGCTATTTGATCGTTACCGATTGCCTGCGTACTGTGGTGGCTTTCATGGTCAGAACCATAGAAAAGATCATTGAATGTGATTGGAAACATATTGAAC
>JBOFIW010000039.1:0-5301 GCA_051650365.1 Vibrio sp.
GCTGAACAGTTTCGCTGTTTAATGCGGTATTGGTCGCCCGCGGGGCAAGGTAAAGTACTTTCACGCCTGAGCCATCAAGCTCACGATTCATCGCTTCGCTAAAGCGATGTAAACCCGCTTTAGCGGCACAGTAAGTAGCATAACCTGGATACCCAATCGCCCCGAAACTTGAGCCAATATTCACTATCAATTCTGGCTTACTTTCCCAACGCAACGCCATATGGGTGATGTGGATCGGAGTCAGCAAATTAAGCGTCAGTTCGTGTTGCAATGATGCCATTGAGCGACGGGCAAAGAGGCAAAATTGGTTTGTGCCTGCATTGTTAATCACCACACTGATCCGTTGTTGACGTTGATTAAGCAGCTCAGCCAGCGCCTTCAATTGCTCAATCCCCTCTTCCTTGCTCAAATCTGCACTTAGGGTGAGGTGCTTTTCCGGCTGCGGCAGTGATTGACGCAACGCTTCCAGCTTTTGAGTGTCACGCCCCACTAAAATCAGCCAAGCACCACTTTGTGCCAAAGTATGGGCAATTTTCTGCCCAATACCGCCGGATGCCCCCGTTAACAACACGTACTTCTGTTTAATATTCATGGCTTGCTCCTAAGCGGCCTTTTGCTGAGTCTGTGGAATTAACTCACGCAACATTTGCCCATACAGATAAAACACTTGATTCGCTGAATGGATAATGGCTTGTTGATCTTCTTCCGCGGTGATCTTATTCATCAAAGATTCAAAAAACTGTATGTGGTCCTTATCTAGCTCGCTGTGTGAGGTGAGGTAGCTCAGCGCTTTATCTGGCAGATTAAGCTGTTGTTTAACCATGCGAGCCATATTGCCGCCTACGCCAACACTAGTTCCTTCCAGCACCCAAACCATACCAAACAACCCGAGCGGGTTTGCCCGATCAATTTGGTGATATAAGTAAGCGACCATCAATTCGATCGGAGTGCTGACGCGCCCTTCCCCTTGATTTAAGCGCACCGATTGAGCATCACCACCGCAGGCACGTATGTCGTTCAGTATCCATTCTTGGTGCCCTTTTTCTTCATCAATGTAGTCGGCAATCGCAATCCGTACCCATTCATAGCGATCACTCAATCGGCTGCCACACGCCATCAACAGTGGTACTGTGTGTTTCACATGGTGATAGGCTTGAGTCAAAAAGCGCAGGTACATCTCCAAGGTAATTTCACCTCGTGCACAGGCTTCAAACACAGGAGCTTGTAACATCTGCTGTTGGGCAGCTTGAGTCTCACTTTGTAAACGTTGAAAAAATGAAGTCATAATCCTGATCCTGACAATGAAGAAATAGAAATATCGAATGATAGGCGCTGCCAATCCGTATTAGGGGCAATCACGCCGGTGCGAAACTCACGCTGTGCTTGTTCAATCAAAGCACGCTTTGGCCGACCATTAGCGGTAAGCCACTCATGCCAAGCACTGGGTTGAGTCACTAACAAGAGATGTTGGATACGAGCATAGTCCGGCAAACTATGATTCAGTTGCGCGACTCGTTGTTCAATCTGAGGTAGTGGTCGATCGATAACCGCGGTCAATCCGGCCTCGTCATCACCCACGACAACGACACGGCATCCCGGCATCCACACCTGAGCATAAGATTCAATCCATTCTGGTGCGATATTGCGCCCAAAAGAGGTGATGATGAGATTCTTCTTGCGTCCGATAATGCTCAGAAAACCATGGTCATCAAGAGTAGCCAGATCACCCGTGGCTAGCCACTCATCACTAAAAGGCTCACCGATATAACCCAGTGCGTGATTACCGCGAATCCACAGCTCACCATCCTCCGCCACTTGAATTTGCAGATGGTGCAATGGCTTACCACAACTACCTGGTTGATCATCTTGCGGTGTGTTCATACTCACCACTGAAGCACACTCAGAAAGCCCATAGCCTTCATAAGCAGGGATCCCTAGCGCGCGAGCTGCATTAACAAGTTCAGCTGCTACACGAGCACCACCCACCGCTACCCATTGCAAAGATTGAGCGAGATCTGGCGCTTGCTGTACCACATGGATCAACGCACTTAATAGTGCTGGAGTTAAGACCAAACTCGAAGGCTGATGTTGACTTAACGCCTGCGCAAAACGAACCGTTGAAAATTGACTGGAACCAGATAACCCAACCTCTTCACCAAACAATACGATTGAAGTTACTCCTAGCAATAGAGGAACATAAATACCTGTGATGTTTTCTAACAGAGTTGATAACGGCAACATCACTAGGTGATGCTCGATTTGTGCATTCATCTGTTCAGCTATCGCAACACTTACACTCTCTAAATTCTGCTCACTGAGACACACTCCTTTGGGTGTTCCCGTTGAACCTGAAGTGAAAGTGATTTTTTGTGTATTAGGCAGCACGCGATTCGACTTATCTCGTTGAAGTTCCCAAACCGAGTAGCTCCCCAGCAGTGCCGTTGGTTCACCCAATTCAGGCCAATTGCCTATACACAACTCCACATCTGCCTCGCTAAGCAGGTGTGAAACTTGTTCTTGAGTAAAAAAAGTGGGCACGGGAACCAGAATGATGTGTGACCACATTGCCGCCAAATCCATCACCACCCAATCCACACTGTTTTCAGCACGTAGAGCAATACTTTTCACTTGCCACTGCTGCAAGTACTCGGCAGTTTGTTTGACTTTCTCGAACAGTTGCGAATAGCTCAAGCTCGCGCTGGCATGCTGCGCATTATGTCCAACGAAAGCCAATTTGTGTGGCTGGTACTGGGCATGTTGCTGCAGCGCGGTGATCATTGCGTTCATCATTGATTCCTCACGCTTGCTTTTGATTAAGGGCAAGTTGATTTAAACGCTCACACCCCTGCACAAGATTTCCGGCCAAAATTCGTGGACTGTGCTGATAATAGGTCCCCCACACTTGGGTAGCATTGGGAATACAGGCAGAAGAGGCTTTCGCAATCAACGTTGGCTGTAAGCCGTAACGACGCATCAAAGCGTGTAAGGGATCGGTCGCGGTAAAAATACACCACTCAAATCCCATAGCCACAAGCTGCTGAGCAATTAAACGGAAGTGATACGCGGATAAGCCGCGGCTAAATGAAGCGAGATGCCCAAATTCAATCAATTTACCGCGAGCAATCGCACAACCGAACCGTTCAGAGAGAATCACATCGGCTGGAACATCAAGATATTGCTCTAGAAACAAAGGTTCGTGTTCAGCAATTCGAAACCCACATACGGATTTCATTTCCTCTTGGTCAAGCAACGCTAAATAGGCAGGCATAAACGTGATGAGATGGGCATCAAAAGCTTGTTGATAACGCTCATGCACCAATGAAGTTGCCTCATTCCAACGCGCATGCGTTGAAGTAATCACTTCCAGTTGCAGTTCAGAGTGACAAGGTAAATGGTTCATCTGCGTTTCCTTTGGCTTACTTACTAAGTCAAAAGTAATCCGCTTAACTTAAGAATCCCTTAGTCCTTCACGAAGAAACAAAAATTACATAGTTTATCTATGCTCATGAGGACTCATCCACTTACCATGTACCTGCAATATCAGGGCCTTTGGGTATGACTACCTTATAGAGCCCCCGAATCGCGCACTCTATTTACAGTGTAAATTACTAATCAGAGCCAAAATATCCGCTCGCAGCGCTTGCTCAACTTGCCGTTTGCCACTTAACTGAAGTTGCTCGGCACACTGCGCCCAGCTCTTACGTTGGAGAATTTTACAGATCAATAAAGGAGAGAGTGTGAAAGGGGTTAAGCTTGCAACATCCACTAGCCAATGAAATAACCAGACGGCCACGCTTTCGTAATTTGCTCCACCCTGTGCATAGTGTTCAATCAAGACCGGAGACTGAAATTGGTTGTGGGGTTGAACACAATACGGTAGTAACTGCTGAACAATTTCTGGCTCTAACGCCTGCAGTGAATCGCTGAGCTCAAAAATCCAATGTGCGCTGAACTGCTGCTGAGCTTGATCTAACCATGTAAGTTCATCACGACGTACCATCAAAATAGAGTAGCAGCCACTGGCTTGATCTCGATGCGAACCAAATTTAACGGGAACGAAATGATTCGTTAACCAGAAAGGAAGTAAATCCTCGCTTACCCCGAAGCTGGTAGCGTAGTAATCTGCGTGATGCTGTTCAGTGAATTGATTGAGTAACTGGCTGCCAATGCCTTCACGCTGGCAATCCGGATGAACTGCAATTCTTAACACGCGGTAACAAGACTGACGTGCCGCCTCTGCAATACCTAATTGATTCGCCAAGGTCACAGATGCTAAGTGCCCTTTAGGGCGACGAGTGCCAAGCTGAATCGCTTCAATCAAGGTTTCATCCAACTCCCCTTCACTAACGGCAAGCAGGCAACCCACACACTGAGCAGCACGATACGCAACAAAAAGCGTCATCGCTTCATCATTAAGTAACGAGAACAAATCATTCGGAGAAGTTTGATAGTGCGCATTTACCAGTAACGCAAAGACTTCTGCTAAACGCTCGGGCTGCTGGACACAGTCGGTTTTGGTGAGACAAACAAACTTAAGTGGTTCAACACATTCAACAGTAAGCTCAGGTAACTCACTTTGCAGCAGAAAAACTCGATTTTGCCACTGCTCAAGCGCATCGCCCTGCGCCCAGCGAATGGGTTGATCAAGATGTAAGGTACGCATCTGTGGACGCTCTTGTTGTAACCAGCGCTGAAATTTGAGAGAAAAACCGCGCCCACAGCCTTCATAACCATGAATGGTCGAAGAAAATACGATTCGATGAAAGTTCTCAACTAAACGCTTAAGCAGTGGCAGTGGCAGAGCCGCTGCTTCATCAACCAACAATAAATCACATTCCGGCTGAGTACGTAGCAGTTCATCCGGCGCTATAAAACTGAGTGTTGAATGCTCCCATTGTATATAGCCGCGTTGAGCATTCGCTTGTGGGAGCTTACGTTGCGCATGAGTAAACAGTGGAGCAACGGAAGCTAATGCAGGAGCAGTCACTAAAATCCGCAACGAACGCGACATCATAAGTTCAGCGGCTGCGAGACCGAGTGCGCTGGTTTTTCCACGACCACGATCGGCAGTTAAAATGAATGGGCGTTTCCGATGCCCAGTAACCACTTTGATAATTCCCTCAATCGCAAGCTCTTGTTGGGCATAGTTCATTGCAGGAAAAACAGCCGCTCGCTTAGGCAACGCTGGAGACTCTTGAGAACCAATCACTATCAGTTCCGCTAGAGCCGTCTCTAGCCAATGACGAGCAGCAGGGTTAAGCCAATGCGGCTCACCAGTAACGATCAATAGGCCACCGCCAA
>JBOFIW010000040.1:0-1317 GCA_051650365.1 Vibrio sp.
TCTAAACGACACTCCGAAGCTGAAGTCGTGGCTAAAGCGATTGCTTGTCAAACGGCTAGTGCTATTGTCGCCTCCAGTTCGATAGATTTGGTCACTCAAAAGCAGCTGCTCCAGTTTGCTAAACAACATAATTGTGAACTGTTTTTTATCAGACACCCTGCTTATTCATTACATTGATTACCCTGGTTTCATTAGAAAACAAAAACCAAGCAAACGTTTGCTTTTTATCTGGCGGCAGAAATTAGTTCTGGTATCATGCGCTCAGCACGCGATTTTCTACCAAGTGAAATTGCAAAACGATGTTTGAATCCAGATAGGAATGTCTCAATGAGCCTTGCAGATCAAGTCCTTGCCGTCAACGACGACCTCCCCATTCGCACTCATCAACCAGTACACAGCGGGAAAGTTCGCTCAGTATACTGGTTGACGGAACAAGATAGTCAACGCCTGATTAAAGAGAAAGGTTACCCAGTTGCTGAAGATGCACCGCTTGCCATTATGGTGATCAGCGATCGAATTTCCGCATTTGATTGCATTTGGCATGCCGAAGGAGAAGTGCATGGAGTCCCTGGTAAAGGGGCGGCACTCAATGCAATTTCCAATCACTGGTTCAAACTGTTCCAACAAAATGGTTTAGCCGATAGTCACATTCTCGACATCCCGCATCCATTTGTTTGGATTGTGCAAAAAGCGCAGCCAATCAAAATTGAAGCGATTTGTCGTCAATACATCACCGGTTCGATGTGGCGTGCCTATTCCAAAGGAGAACGTGAGTTCTGTGGTATCACTCTGCCTGAAGGGTTAGAAAAAGATAGCCAACTGCCAGAGCTGCTGATAACACCATCCACCAAAGGCATTTTACGAGGCATTCCTGGCATACCTGAAGCTGATGATGTGAATATTTCTCGTCAAGATATTGAAGCCAACTACGCAGCATTTAACTTCAGCCAGCCGCAAGACATTGGCCACTACGAAACGCTACTCAAGCAAGGTTTTGCTGTAATCAGTGACGCATTAAAAGAGGTGGGACAAATTTTTGTCGATACCAAATTTGAATTTGGCTATGTCACTGATAAACAAGGAAAGCAGCAACTGATTTATATGGATGAGGTGGGCACGCCTGATTCATCACGTATTTGGGATTCCGAGCAATACCAACAAGGGAAGATTGTTGAGAACTCAAAAGAAGGTTTCCGCCAGTTTTTGCTGAATTACTTCCCAGATCCAGACATTCTGCTCAATAAAGAACGTATGCCAGAGCGTGAAGAGCTCGCACGCAATAATGCCCTACCATTAGAAGCATTGCTCGATATCTCT
>JBOFIW010000041.1:0-4154 GCA_051650365.1 Vibrio sp.
CACCGACCAGTGGCGCAATTTTTTTGTAATCGTCAATGTCGATCAGCAATTGGCCGTAGCTTGGGTTACGTGCTTCTGGCGAATAAGTCAGCATGAAACGCAGACCACCCCCGCCAATAAAACTGGTGATATTGGTGATTCCTTCTTTCTGCGCCACCTCTTTTTCAATGCTTGCGACTACCTGTTCAGTACGGTGAATATCCGAGCCTTGCGGCAGATACACATCCACCACAAATTGTGGGCGTTGCGATTCCGGCATAAAACCCGGTGGAATGAACTGAGCGCCCCAAATTGCGGCAATGAGCGTTCCGAGTAGCATCAAGCAACTCACGACTCGGTGATTCAACACCCACTGCAATACGTTTTTATAACCCGTGACCAATTTGGACGGTTTAGCTTGTAGGTTTTGTGCTTTTACACGCAAGAAGTCGTGACACAGCATAGGTGTCACCGTCACCGCAAACACCCAGCTCAAAAACATCGAGTAGAGGATTACCCAAAACAGGGAGCCGGCGTATTCGCCCATATCAGAAGGGGAGAGGCCAATCGCACTGAAGGCAAAAATCCCCACGACTGTACCGCCAAGCAGTGGCCATTTAGTGGCGTTGACCACTTCAGACACCACTTGCTGCTTATCCGCATTCGGCTCTTGTTGAAAGCGCACTAACACGCCATCAGTGACCACAATGGCGTTATCCACCAACATGCCGAGTGCGATGATGAGTGCACCTAACGAAATCCGCTGCATCGCGATGTCGTCAATCAACATAATGCACAAGGTGCCGGCGACCGTCAGCAGAAGAACAAAGCCGATGATCACGCCGGAACGAACACCCATAAACAGCAGCAGAACCACAAACACAATCGCGACTGCCGCTATCAGGTTGTCAATAAAGTTGGCCACCGAAGCGCGAACCGAGTCAGACTGCATGGAAATTACATGCAGCTCCATCCCTAGCGGGCGCTGGCCTTCAAGTTCAGCTAAGCGTGCTTTGACGGCATCGCCCATCTCGACCACGTTACCGCCCGTCACATTGGAGATACCAAAACCAATTGCACGTTGGCCGTTATAACGCATCAGCATGGAAGCGGGTTCGGTGTATCCGCGGCTAATATTGGCAATATCACCAAGGCGAACGACGGCATTATGGCTGCCCACTGCAACTTGTAAGTTATTGAGTTCAGCAAACGAGTTGATGTTGGCGGTGGGAATCACCGGAATGCGCATCGCATTCGCATCGACACTGCCTGCCACTGTCACCAAGCTCTGCTTTTGCAGCACTTGCAAAACACGTTCAACCGATAGGCCAAACTCTGCCATACGTTCGCTGGACATTTCGATGAAAATCGCTTCTTGCTGTTCGGCTAAAGTAGCGGCTTTGGCAACTCCTGGTACGAGCACCAGTTCACGGCGCAGAGCATCGACATAATCTTGCAACTGCTTGTCGCTAAAGCCTTCACCTGTCACCGCATAAAAGAGAGCATATACATCGGAAAAGTCATCGTTAACAATTGAAGCACCGGCACCTGGAGGGAGTTGACGTTGGGCATCGGTCACTTTACGGCGTAACTTATCCCACACCTGTTGTAGTTGAGCTGAGGATTTCGCAAATTCGAGTTTGATCTCCACCGTCACTTCAGAGCGGCCTTGCATCGAAACCGATTTCACTTCTTTCAGCTCTTGCAGCGCTTGCACCGCACCTTCAATCACATCGGTGACTTCATCGGAGACTTCTTGCGCTGTTGCACCCGGATACGGGGTAATAATTACCGCTTGGCGAATCACGAATTCAGGGTCTTCAAAGCGACCTAATTTCAGATAGCTGATGTAACCACCAATCAAGGTGAGGGCAATCAGCACCCAAACGCTAGTACGCTTGGCAAGGGTATAACGTGCAATATCCATTATTGGGCTCCGCTATTATCCGTGTACGGGCGCACTGGCATGCCTTCTCTCACACTGGAGACACCCGCGATGATGACTCGTTCTCCCGGTTGTAAGTGCTGTTTGATCACCACGCGATCTTTATAGGTGGTGCCGATTTCCACATAACGTTTTTCGGCATGGTTTTGTGTATTCACCACCCAGACAAACTGTTTGCCTTGGTTATCAGGAACTAATGCTGTGAGTGGGAGAGTAATCAACGCGTTTTTGCCTTGAGCACTTTCTGGCACAGGGAGAACTTTGGCAGACATCCCCGGCATCACACGGAACCCTTTCAAGTCTTCAAAACCAAGTACCACAGAATAAGTTTGAGAATCTGGGCTCGGTTGGGTGGAGTAGGTGCGTAATTGCAAATCAAACTGCTGATCAGGAATCGCACTGAGCTCGGCAATCGCACGTGTATTGCGCACGCCGGAAAGCATCACACGATGCGGGATTTCGATGACCACTTCTAAATCGCTGAGATCTTGCAACGTCATGATCACCTGATTGGCTTGTACTTGAGCAAAGTTCTCAACCACTTTTTCACTGATGATGCCATCGAAAGGCGCGGTAATTTGGGTGTACTCGAGTTTGCGTTTGGCATCTTCCACGCGGTTTTTGGCAAGGTCATAGCGATTGGTGACTTTATCCAATTCAGCTTTAGAAATGGCTTGGGTTTTCTCAAAAATGGCTTTCGCGCGACGGTATTCTTGCTCGGTATTTTTCAGTTCAAGCTGTGCCGCTTCGAGAGCGGTTTTGGCATCTCTTGAATCCAGTGTAGCCAGCCGTTGCCCTTTCTTAACTTGGTCGCCTTCTTTCACTGCGATATCAGTCAAGCGACCGCTGATCCGAAATGCTAGATCGGCACGCTGAGCGGCTCTCACCACGCCATTAAAGGTGAGATCGGAAGCGCGTTGATTAGCGACAATCTCTGTTAGGGCAGGTTTTACCACGGGGGCGGGGACGCTGACTTGTGGTGCTTCACCACAGCCAGTGAGCAGTAGTGCGGATGCCATCACCGAACTGAGTAATGTGCGGCGTGATAGCAGTGAACAAATAAGAGGCCGAGTCATGATGTTTTGCTCCTCAATGTCTCAATGTGGGAACGTATTGTGTGTGAATGACAGATTAGAAACGGCGATCAAGAGAGAAAAAGAGGCTTTGACGATCGCCTAGTCCCAACTCGCCGAGCAAATACCAGCTGTCGTTAATTTGATACTGTAGACCTACTAATGGGTTCCAAGGAGTTTGCAAATGCTGCTTAACAACAAATCCTGCCTCTTTGGGTAGTAAAGCGGTGAGCTGATTTGGCAAGCCTAAATCAGCAAGTGAGCCTTGCAGGGTCTGTTCTACATCTTGGTACATGGCTCCGGCCCAAAGTCGCAGTGGGTAACCATATTTATAAAAGTCATAACCTACTCGAGGTGAAATGACTAACGCATCAATGGTGCCATCAATCACGGTTAAACGGCTTTGTGTGAAACTGGCATCCACTAAGGCAAACCAGTTTTGGTACCCCCCTACCAGTACCCCACCAACTCCAGTGGTGTAGCCATCGAGATCTAGGCGAAAATCTTTAATTGGGGTTGTGGAGCCGAGAAACTTAACGTTGACGTCTGTGGTTGAATAACCATCCAATTTCCCCACCAAACCATAGAGGTTTAGGAAGGGAAATATCCAAACATCGGCACGCAAGGTTAGCACTTCGGTGTACTGACGGCCGGGTTCGGCTTGGAGTTTAAGCGGTAAACGACCTAGCCCTTGCAAGGCAATCGAATCAACATCAATCCCTTGTTCCATCGTCATGTAACTTAGGCTAAAGCCAATTGGCTTGGGTAACTCATAGCCAAGTGCTTGTGCTTTATCTTTCCAGATCGGCAGAGAAAACGTCTCTGCCCACACTGGGTGAGAAAGAGAGTAGAGCATCAGTATTACGAGTGTTCTTAATATCATTCAGTTGACTCAGCAGTGCTATCCCGCTTAACCATGTGGGGGAAATAAGGTAAATGTCTTGCTTCAAAACAGACGACCAACAATGGTTTCTGATCCCTGAACGCCATTTTTGGAGATCATACTCCGAGAAATGGCATAAAGTAAACTTGTAAGTGTACCTTTTGCCGTTTTATAGTAGTGCCAGATAACCTCGGAGAAAGAATGCAGCATGAAGCTTAGTGAACAAAAAAAACTTGCCTTAATTGAAGCCGCAAAAGAGGAATTCACTCAGTTT
>JBOFIW010000042.1:0-4749 GCA_051650365.1 Vibrio sp.
AATATTGCATCACGGCTTACGCCGGTGGCATCCGCTTTGTGGCTCCCATTCATGTGGGCAACTTGGTCGAAGTGAATGCCAAGGTGATTTATACCGGCAAAACTTCCATGCACATTGCGATTGATGTGCAAGCCAGCGACCCTAAATGCCTAAAAAATCACCTCACGACTCACTGCATTGTGATCATGGTAGCGGTTGATGAAGCAGGCAAACCATCACCTGTACCAGAATGGGTTCCACAAACGAAAGAAGATCAAGAATTACACGCTTCCGCGATCCGTTTAATGAACATGCGTACCGAAATCGGCGAAGAAATGGAAGCGCATGTGAAATATTTAAAGAACTGATTTCCCCCAATACCATGATTGAATAAGACTGATGGCTTCTCTTGTGCAGAGCCATCGGTCCACATCGGACATTAAGCATCAAACACACATTTGGAAACTCCGCATTCCTACTAATGAGTTCTTCATTAATTGTGTGATGCACTTCATTCGACCTACATCGCCACTTTTTTATATTCGCACCTGCTCTAAGGACAATCCCAATACCACAAAAACTTGTGGGTACTCAGGGAAAAACCATTCACCCATCATAGGGATACGATTATGAAAAATTTCAGCTTTGCTGCCGCATTACTCCCCTTTTCCATAGCCTGTATGAGCTATTCCACTTTTTCATTTGCCGAAATAAAAACTGTCACCCTGCTTCATACCAACGATATCGAAAGCGTGTATGAACCGGTTGATGCTTTCTGGAACCCAGATATCAGCCACATAGGCGGTATTCCTTACCTCGCAACCTTGATTAAAGAGACACGCTCTAATGAAGAAATCAGCTTCTTATTTGATGCGGGAGATATTTTTACTGGCTCACTCGCCAAAAAAACGCAAGGTAAGCTCTCTTTTGATCTTTACAGCGCCATGGGTTATGACGCGATTACTCTCGGTAATCATGAGTTCGAATATGGTTGGGAAACGCTCAAACAGAACATGCCACGAGCCGCCTACCCAGTGCTGAATGCCAATATCAAATTTGAACAGAACAATGCGTCATTCTCACAACCATACACCATCATCGAACGCGATGGTGTGAAAGTGGGCGTCATTGGCGTGATGGGGATTGATGCCTTTTATAACACCATGTGGAAAGGAAACCGCAAAGGATTAACCATTGATGACCCAATCAAAACAACGCAATACTGGGTTGATAAGATCCGCGATGAGGTAGATCTGGTCGTGGTACTCACTCATCAAAATAAAACCGCACCGATGCAGACCGATAAAGAAGCCGATCCTGAAGTACAACGTGGCTTTGACGAAGACTATGAGATGGCAGGTAAGCTCAAAGGCGTCAATGTCATTTTCGGAGGCCACTCAGATCATGGCTTGTGGAAACCTGTTGTTCACCCGAAAACCGGCACTGTAATTGGTTTAACCTTCGGTCAGGGCAAATATTTAGGCTATACCAAGTTTTCGGTTGATACCGACAAGCAGACCGCAAAGCTGTTGGAAGGAAAATTGATCCCCGTTGAAGCCGATAAATTAGCCCGTGATAGCAAAACCAGCGATCTCATTAGCGAAGCAAGGGCTCGTTATCCAGAGCTTAAACAGACACTGGCGACCATTGATAGCACGGCTTATCGTCGCTATTACCGTGAGTCTAACGTAGGTAACTTAGTGGCAGATATGATGCGTAAGCAAGGGAAGGCGGATATTGGCATGATCAGCTCAGGTAGCATTCGAGTTGATTTAAACCAAGGTCCTGTCACGATGGAAAACGTGATGGACTTGTTCCCCTTCACTGACAAACTTGCAGTAGTTGAGCTAAATGGTGCGCAAGTCAAAGAATTGCTGGAATACAGCTACACATTGCCTTATGGTTTGGCTCAATTTTCCGGCATTGAAGTCACTTATAACAGCAAAAAACCGCAAGGTGAACGCCTGTTAACGCTTAAGATTAATAGCCAGCCCGCAAAAGAGGATCGCCTCTACAAGGTCGCAACCTACTCTTACGCTGCCAGTGGCGGTGATGGCTATCATGTATTTGAAAAAGGCACCTTACTTTCTCAAGGCGAGTCGGTAACTCAAGTGCTCATCGACCAATTCAAGCAAGAGAAAGAAGTTTCTGTTCCAGCGCTTGGTCGCCAAATTGACACCAGCGTAGCCAAATAAGGGATTAGAAGAAGAGTGAACTTTCGACGGGAATATAACGGATGCAAGTCCTTCGGGTGCCCCCATTGTGGTATCGCGGATCTTGCCTTGTATTCCCGCTCGAATCGCTTAGGGTATGATGCTTGGTATTGCCCACTTTGTGGCGCTTACCCTCCCGTCCTGCTTAATGAACCCATTCTGTGCTTAGCGGAGCAAACCCACACTCAACATTTTTCTTCACCATTACTTGGAAATTGTGCTTGTACATCTGCCCAATGGAAAAAACATGGCCTTACTCAAGCGGGTAGTCAAAGAGTCAAGTGTAAGCAATGCGGCAAAAGTGTGACTTTGCTTAATGCTGCACACGGCTCATCCCTTCTTCAACCACTTCTGAATGCCTTACTTGAAGGCATGTTGCCGAGTGAATTACAGAACTATTGTGGCTTGAGCAACAAGGTTTTTGCCCAACGAATCGAGTTTCTCGCTGACGTTTTGAGAGCATTTAGCCGCCAACAAGAGCAACATCGTAGCCCTTCAGCATTACAGATCCGCTCGCACATTCAATGTTCTCGCTCAGGTTCTCGCCACCAAGATACCCATTCACTTGCAGCTCATTTATGGAGCCTATCCAGTTGCGATTCCACGACCGGCTATGCCTATTTCATCAGCGACAATGCACTTATTGATTCAGCTCTACTACCACCTACATTAGCTGAAAAAGCACGCTATCAAATGCCCCACCAAGAAGCCGTAAGCACTGATGAGTTTGATGTTTTCGTGAGTGCAGAAAAAACCTATGCCAAAATTCTTGCACGTAGCCAATTTGATCAACTCGGTTATAGCTCACCACTCCATCAACACTTAAAAGAAGGATTGCTGCTCCGCCCTGTATATGCGGCTCACGCTCATATGCAGAATTTACGCAAATGGTTCGGTGAACCGCCGCCAAAAACACTGATCTTGGAGCATGAGAGCTTTCTACGTGGCGCCGCCATTACTGCGTTCTCTGATGCGGTAAAAGCCGCCAAAACGACACTCTTGTATTGCCATTTAGCCGAAGTTCACCACTTTGATACCAACAAAACCAAAAACATGAGTTGGTGGGATGAGAAATGGATGCAGCTCAATCAAACCAATGAATGGGGCGATTGGCAAATAGGGCTCGGACTACTCACCCCACACTCGAATGTTAATCAAGAGGAATTAAAAAACGTAATGCCAACACATCCCAATTGGAATCATGTGTTGTGGCAAGGTTACCAGCAATGGCTTCCTCCGACTTACTGTGCACGACTAAGCCTAAAGCGGATCCATCAATGGCAAGAGATCTATCGATTCTTGTTTAACTATCTTCTACCTAAAACACCAAGACTAGAACCACAGCAAGCTGTGCATTTAAACGAGATAGCCAGTTTGATTGATTCGATAAATGATGCCTTTCTCAATTCCAATCAAGGGATGCGGTAAGTCGGTGTCATTGAACTGTCATGCTTTGTTGCTTTAATGCGTCGTCATGTTCCGCTCACCCAACATACTAATTGCATATTATGGCGCTTACCCTCGACAAAATTACCCTGACCGAAACAACCTTAACCAACCCTAAATCGGTTGAATATCAGTGGGTAAGAACACTCTACGTCCAAGGTTATCAGCCCGCGGCAATCAATCACTACATCCAAGCCTGCTTTGGTGGAGATGAGACCTTTGCCGACCTTTTCCGCCGTGTCGCTATGCATGAAGAGAGTCTGTACTTATTGCTGCAATACTTAAATTGCGCCCCTTCCAGCCGCGAGTTCTAAATTTTCTGCATTTCTTCGCACGATTACCACCCAATATACGATCTAACTCGCATACTCCACTTGTTTCATTGTTGAGAAACAGAGTTGTGATTATACTGGCACCCGTTTTCGCACAACGGGCTTTCGTCAGTTTTTGGCATAAAAAAACCCGAGCTAAGCTCAGGTTTTGGTTACAAAAACTGTTAGTCGTGAACTAGTAAGGAATTGAGCTAACAGCCAGCTATGCGTAACGCCAGAATTGAAGCTTCTTAACTTGTCGGCGGCCAAACCAATTAATGTTAAGAAGAGACAAAATGGGCGACTTTACGTCGCCCTTATCGTTATTATCCTTTCACACCGCCAGCGGTAAGTCCTCCGACAAGCCAACGCTGTGCAAGTAAAAATACGATCGTGATTGGGAGTGCTGAAAGCACCGCAGCGGCCGCAAAATCACCCCACAGATAGTTTTGAGGGTAAAGATACTGCTGCATACCAACCGCAAGCGTGTATGAGTTTACATCAGAAAGTAGCAGTGATGCCACCGGAACTTCGCCCACCACACCAATAAATGACAGAATGAAGACTACTGCAAGGATTGGTACCGATAATGGTAATAGCACCAATCTGAACGCTTGCCATGGTGTGGCCCCATCCAGCGCAGCCGCTTCTTCCAATGAACGGTCAATCGTTTCAAAGTAACCTTTGATGGTCCAAACGTGCAGCGCTATCCCACCAAGGTAAGAGAAAATCAAACCGCCGTGCGTGTTTAAGCCCAAGAAGGGAATGTACTGCCCAAGCTTATCAAACAGGGCGTACAG
>JBOFIW010000043.1:0-7230 GCA_051650365.1 Vibrio sp.
CGTTTTATATGATTGTGGGCCTTGTGGCACGTGATGAAGGCACCATTACCATTGATGATAACGACATTAGTATTCTGCCGATGCATAGCCGTTCACGTATGGGGATTGGTTACCTGCCACAAGAGGCATCAATTTTCCGTAAACTCTCGGTTGAAGATAACATCATGGCCGTGCTGCAAACTCGTGAAGAACTAACTCACGAAGAACGTCAGGACAAACTCGAAGATTTGCTCGAAGAATTTCATATTCAACACATCCGTAAAAGTGCCGGGATGGCTTTGTCAGGGGGTGAGCGACGCCGCGTAGAAATTGCTCGTGCTCTGGCAGCCAACCCACAATTCATTTTGCTCGACGAACCTTTTGCTGGGGTGGATCCCATTTCAGTTATCGACATCAAAAAAATTATTGAGCACTTACGAGATCGTGGTTTAGGTGTGCTTATCACCGATCACAACGTACGTGAAACGTTGGATGTGTGTGAAAAAGCATACATTGTTAGCCAAGGTCGCCTGATTGCGGAAGGCACGCCACAAGATGTACTAAATAATGAACAAGTGAAGCAGGTTTATCTCGGCGAACAATTCCGTCTATGATTAAAACAGAGTAGAGTTCATTCGATACTAACAATAACAAGGCATCCATTACTGCATGAAACCGTCATTACAGCTCAAGCTAGGTCAACAGTTAGCCATGACTCCCCAGCTCCAACAGGCAATACGTTTGTTGCAGCTTTCGACGCTAGATCTGCAGCAAGAAATTCAGGAAGCCTTGGAATCCAATCCCTTGCTAGATGTGGAAGACAACCAAGACGATACGTCCGAACTTGATAACGTGCGCCAGACGGAAGAAAACTCAAGCGAGCCAGAAGAATTTTATGAAGCTGAACCACAAGACAGCTCGGAATTGATTGAAAAATCCGAAATCAGCGCAGAATTAGAAATGGACACCACTTGGGATGAAGTTTACAGCGCCAACACTGGCAGCACAGGGCTAGCACTCGATGATGATGCGCCGATCTACCAAGGTGAAACCACCCAAACCTTGCATGATTACCTACTCTGGCAACTCGATTTAACACCATTTAGCGATGTGGATCGTACTATTGCGGTGGCCATCATCGACGCCATCGACGATTACGGCTATCTCACCACCTCATTGGAGGAGATCCAAGAAAGTTTACGCAGTGATGAGATTGAGTTGGATGAAATCGAAGCCGTTCGTAAACGCATTCAACAATTTGACCCATTCGGTGTCGCATCGCTCAATCTGCAAGATTGCCTACTTTTGCAACTCGCTACTTATCCTAGCGAAACCCCTTGGTTAGAAGAGGCTCGACTACTGCTCTCACAGTATATTGATGATTTAGGCAATCGCGATTACAAAACCATTCTGAAAGAGGCTAAGCTCAAAGAAGAGGACTTGCGCGAAACCCTACAACTTATCCAACAGCTTGACCCACGCCCTGGGAGCCGTATCGCCCAAGATCACGCGGAATACGTCATACCTGACGTATCAGTCTATAAAGAACAAGGTCGATGGTTGGTCACCATCAACCCAGATAGTGTGCCTAAACTGAAGATCAATCAGCAGTATGCCGACTTAATGCGCGGTAATAATGCGGAGAGCAACTACATCCGTACCAACTTGCAAGAGGCAAAATGGCTGATCAAAAGTTTAGAAAGTAGAAACGAGACACTGCTCAAAGTTGCCAAGTGCATAGTTGAACACCAACACGATTTCTTCGAGTATGGAGAAGAAGCGATGAAGCCGATGGTGCTCAACGATGTAGCGATGGCGGTGGAAATGCATGAATCCACGATTTCGCGTGTCACCACACAGAAATATATGCATACCCCACGCGGCATTTTTGAGTTGAAGTACTTTTTCTCCAGCCACGTCAGTACCGACAATGGCGGAGAGTGCTCGTCCACAGCGATCAGGGCGCTGATCAAAAAACTGGTGGCGGCAGAAAATCCTGCCAAGCCACTGAGTGACAGCAAGATCGCAACCCTACTCGCTGATCAAGGCATCCAAGTGGCGCGACGCACTATTGCTAAATATCGCGAATCACTCGGCATTGCTCCATCAAGTCAGCGCAAACGCCTGCTATAGGCCTAAACTAGAGAAGGAAAGTCTATGCAAATCAACATTCAAGGCCACCACATTGATCTTACCGATTCAATGCAAGACTATGTTCACTCCAAATTTGACAAACTTGAGCGTTTTTTCGACCACATTAATCACGTTCAAGTCATTTTACGTGTTGAAAAACTGCGTCAGATCGCCGAAGCTACGCTCCACGTAAACCAAGCAGAAATTCACGCCCACTCGGACGATGAAAACATGTATGCCGCCATTGATAGTGTGGTGGATAAATTGGTTCGACAACTAAATAAGCACAAAGAAAAGCTAAGTAGTCATTAATCATGCAATTGAGCGAAGTTCTTTCATTGGACTGCACCAAAAGTGCAGTCCAATGCTCTAGTAAAAAACGAGCACTAGAAATCATCAGCGAAATCGCTGCCCTTCATAGCGGCCAAAATGCCACCGAACTCTTCGAGTGCATGCTAAGCCGTGAAAAAATGGGTAGTACTGGCATTGGCAACGGGATCGCCATTCCCCATGCACGCATGTCCGACAGTGAAAAAGCAGTCGCCGTGTTGGTGCAGTGTGAAGAACCCATTGAGTTTGACTCGATTGATAATCGTCCAGTCGATCTGTTATTTGCACTGTTGGTTCCAGAAGATCAGTGTAAAGAGCATTTGAAAACCCTCGCTTGTATGGCTGAACGCCTCAACGACAAGCAGATCCTCAAGCAGCTTCGTAATGCAGAAAGCGATCAAGAGCTGTACAACATCATGGTTAACCAGTAGTAGGCAAACACAATGCGTTTGATCGTGGTCAGCGGACAGTCGGGAGCCGGAAAGAGCGTTGCTCTTCGGGTACTGGAAGACCTAGGTTACTACTGTGTTGATAACCTGCCAGTGAGTCTGCTGCCCGCCTTTATCCAGTCAGTACAAGGCAGTCAGCAGAACGTGGCCGTCAGTATCGACATTCGTAATTTACCCAAAGAACCAGGCTTAGTACCCGACGTACTTGCGCAGCTCAAACAGAACAATGATGTGAGCATGTTGTTCCTTGATGCGAACAAAGAGACCCTGCTCAAACGCTATAGTGAAACACGGCGCATTCATCCCCTATCTCTGAGTCAAAACAAACCCTCACTTGCACAAGCAATTGAGCTAGAAAAGCAATTGCTTGGTCCACTCAAAGAGCAAGCGGATTTGTTGCTTGATAGCAGCAACCAATCGCTGCATGAACTGAGTGAAACGGTGCGTATGCGCATTGAAGGCCGTGAACGCAAAGATCTAGTGATGGTGTTCCAATCGTTTGGCTTTAAATACGGCTTACCGAGCGATGCCGACTATGTGTTCGATGTGCGCTTTTTGCCAAACCCGCACTGGGAGCCGGATCTGCGCCCACTGACGGGACTTGACGCCCCAATCAAATCCTTCTTGGAAGGCCATAGTGAAGTAATGGAGCTCAAACAGCAGATCCAAAAATTCTTTGAGTACTGGCTGCCCATGCTTGAGAAAAATAATCGCAGCTATCTCACCATTGCCATTGGTTGTACCGGTGGTAAACATCGCTCAGTCTATCTCACTCAGCAGATTGGTGAATACTTTGCACAGCTTGGTCATCAGGTACAAATCCGCCATACTTCATTGGAAAAACAACAATCCTAGGAGTTCACCATGCCGCAACTGAGCCAAACCGTTCTAATTCAAAACCGTCTTGGTCTACATGCTCGCGCCGCGGTTAAACTGGTTCAACTGGCTCAATCCTTTGATGCCATACTGACGGTGCAAAGCCAAGATGGCCGAGAAGCGACTGCCGATAGTGTAATGGGGCTCCTAATGCTGGAATCGGCACAAGGGCAGAACGTGGTAATTTCTGCTAACGGCTCGCAAGCAGAGCAAGCACTACAGGCCGTTTGTCAGCTTATCGAACAGAAATTTGATGAGGATGAGTAAGGCCTTTACTAGCAACTTATCGCTCCTCACTACCCACTTATCCTATCGTGGCAAAGAAGAGTAAAGAAATCTTTCTTCCTTACTAAGATCTTATTAAATAAGCAGGTAAATTAAGTTACCATGCTGACCATTATTCCAATTCCAACCTAGGGGGAAGCCATGGCCGAGCAAATCGAATTTGACCAAGCTCACCTCACCCTCCAAGAAATCACTGAAGCCTTAGATAATGGCCGCTTTGTTCATGTTCGTCGCCAACTACAGGACATGGAGCCAGAAGATATTGCTCATCTGCTAGAAGCCTCACCACGCAAAGCCCGTGAGGTATTGTGGCAACTGACCGACCCAGAAGATTACGGTGAAATCCTTGATGAGCTGAATGAAGACGTTAAGGACGCACTGGTGTCGAAAATGGCACCAGAGAAACTCGCCGAAGCAACCGAAGGCATGGACATCGACGACGTCGCCTACGTTTTACGTAGCTTGCCCGATGATGTTTCACGCGAAGTTTTAGCCCAAATGGACGCTGCAGATCGAATGCGCGTCGAAACCGCACTTGCCTATCCGGAAGATACCGCCGGTGGTCTAATGAACACCGACGTGATCACCATTCGTGCCGATGTGGACGTCGATGTGGTACTGCGTTATCTGCGTATGAAAGGGGAGCTGCCGGAAGCGACGGATGCACTCTATGTGATTGATGATGAAAGTAAGCTGATTGGCCACCTTTCCTTAGTCACCCTGCTCACCACCCAACCGGATGTGCCCGTCAGCGAAGTGATGGACGATGCGGATGAAGCGATCAAAGTCGATATGAAAGACTCTGACATCGCCAATCTGTTCGAACGGCGTAACTGGGTATCAGCACCGGTGGTGGATGAAAACCAGCACCTAGTTGGCCGCATCACCATTGATGACGTGGTTGATATTATCCGTGAAGACGCCGAACACTCAATGATGAGCATGGCGGGTATGGATGATGATGAAGATACCTTCGCCCCCGTGGTGAAATCAGCGCGCAAACGCAGTATTTGGCTCGGTGCCAACGTACTGGCCGCTCTTGCCGCAGCTTCGGTTTCTAACATGTTTGAAGCCACTCTCGAACAAATGGCGGCGGTTGCCGTGCTGATGACGATCGTACCTTCTATGGGGGGTGTGGCGGGCAACCAAACCGTTGCTCTGGTCATTCGTGGGCTGGCACTGGGTCATATCGGTGACAGTAACAAGCGCGAATTGCTGATAAAAGAAGCCGCCATCGGTCTACTCAACGGGATTATGTGGGCATTGATCATCGGCGCGATCGTCGTGGCTTGGAAAGGTGAATGGATGCTCGGCGGAATCATTTCCGCAGCGATGATGACCAACCTCATCGTAGCAGGTATTGCAGGAGTCACCATTCCTATCCTGCTGAAGAAGATGAACATCGACCCCGCTCTTGCCGGCGGTATGGCACTGACCACTGTTACGGATGTGATTGGTTTATCCGTCTTTCTCGGTCTAGCCACTTTGCTGCTCGCCAGTTAGTTTCCGATTTCCCAAATTGATTCGACCAAAAAGCCGACTTTCTGTCGGCTTTTTCATTTAATGGATCAGAGCTTACTCGCCAGCCACCTTCATTGATTCAATCAAAATAGAACCTGTCTGGATCTGTGAGCGCGTTTCAATATCGTTACCCACAGCCACAATCTGCTGCAACATCTGCTTGAGGTTACCCGCAATGGTGATTTCAGAAACGGGATACTTGATTTCACCATTTTCCACCCAGAAACCGGCAGCGCCACGTGAGTAGTCCCCTGTCACCACATTCACCCCTTGTCCCATCACTTCGGTCACCAGCAAGCCGGTACCCAGTTCTTTGAGCATCTGTTGGTAGTTTTGACCGGTCGATTTCACATACCAGTTATGGATACCACCCGCATGACCCGTTGGGGTCATGTTCATTTTGCGCGCGGCATAACTGGTCAGTAAGTAAGTTGCCAAAACACCATCGGTGATGATCTCAAGATCTTGTGTGCGTACCCCTTCACTATCAAATGGGCTAGAAGCCAGACCACGCATCACATGCGGGCGCTCACTGATATTGAACCAAGTTGGTAGAATGGTTTTTCCAAGATGATCAAGTAAGAAACTCGATTTGCGATATAAGTTGCCGCCGCTGATCGCCATCACCAGATGGCCGATTAAACCCGTCGCGACATCCGCCGCAAACATCACAGGAAACTGACCTGTCTTCAATTTTTGTGGATCCAAACGGCTGACGGTGTTTTCCGCAGCTTGCAGGCCAACGCTTTCTGGCGTCCATAAATCGTCACGGTGGCGGGCAACGGTATAGCTGTAATCACGCTCCATTTCACCGTTGCGACCTTCACCAATCACACTACAGCTAATGCTGTGGCGACTTGAGGCATAACTAGCCAGTAAACCATGGCTGTTACCGTAAACACGAACGCCGTAATGGCTATCGTAGCTACCGCCATCACTTTGTTTAATTTTCTTGCTGTAACCTAACGCCGCGCGTTCTGCCGCAATGGCAATTTGCGCCGCGACATCGGGATTAGGCTCATCGGGATGGAAAAGGTCAAGATCAGGAATATCCTGCACCATCAATTCTTTCGGCGCAGGGCCCGCATAAGGATCTTCAGAGGTGTACTGCGCAATATCCAGCGCCGCCAACACGGTTTGTTGGATCGCTTTTTCACTCAAGTCCGACGTTGAAGCGCTACCTTTACGTTGACCACGATAGACGGTAATCCCAAGTGCACCATCACTGTTGAATTCAACATTCTCTACTTCACACATGCGGGTCGAAACACTTAACCCCGTGCTCTTGGTGATCGCCACTTCAGCCGCATCAGAACTCGCAGCAGCCATCTCTAATGCCTTAGCAACCGCGGCTTCCAGCTCTTGACGCTGCAGCGCAACTCGCTCTTTTACATCCATATTTCATTCAACCATTGGTTATTGATGTTATTAGGATAACAAGAATTTCGCTTTCTCCCCACGATTCTTGCTAAAATAGCCGACATAAGTAACTCATCATGATGAAGAAGATGGCACGTAAAAACCAAAAAGCCCCTTGGGAAGAGGAAGAAGAGATCATTTGGGTCAGTAGAACCGAAATGAAAAATGACATGCTAGCCCTGCAAAAGCTTGGCGAAGAGCTGGTTGAATTAAAACCTTCCGCGTTAGCCAAATTCCC
>JBOFIW010000044.1:0-8046 GCA_051650365.1 Vibrio sp.
CCAACACCTCTTGATCTTTCACCACTATGGTATCAGAACCGATCACCACAGCATCCACATCCACCAGCGCCGCCCCCGCTAACGCTTTATCACGAGACAAACGCTCAACATATTGCACTGGCGATTCAGCCACTGCGCGCATCTCTTCAACATTCGCTACTACGACTTCAAACTGGTAGCCCATTTGTGCGAGCAATTCACGGCGTCTTGGTGAACCCGAAGCCAGAACTAATTTTGATATCGTCATTTCACATGCCAATGGCGTCGAACTCGGCGCAGTAATAGAAACATCCACGGCCAAAGTATACAGGCGATCACACCACTCCAGAGTGACAACGGATTGAATGTCACATTCTGGATCAGGTATTCACCACAGAAAATCAGTATTTCTAGCCCCATAGACAGTAAGCCAATCACGATCGCTTGTTGCCATAGTGCCATGTTACGCAGCACCAAAAAGTTCATCGCGACCAGATAGATCACGATCGACATCATCATGCCGCGGATCCCTAGCGTAGAGCCAAGCAGCAAATCCCACAACAAACCCATCACTAAGGCGCTACCAACATTCACTCGGTGCGGCAATGCCAACACCCAGTAACAACATACCAACAGCAACCAAGGTGGGCGGAACAGATCTAAGGTTCCTGGCCATGGAATAGTCTGCAAGATTAACGCCAACAGAAAGGAGGCAAAAATAACCATGCGGCCTTTGATATCACTGCTGATCATTGGCTTCTTCCTCTAATAACAACTGCGGATCGGCCTGCATCACTTTCTGTAAACGATCTTCATTTGGCCAGATAAGGAGCAAATAGCGCAAGCGATCAAACTCCACCACAGGATCGGCCTTGATTGAGGCAAATTCGCGGCGGGTATCTTTATCCACTTGCGACACAATCGCCACAGGATAGCCTTCAGGGTAAACACCGCCCAAGCCAGAGGTCACTAGCATGTCACCAACTTCAATATCGGTACTGGTCGGAATATGTTCCAGTTGGATTTGATCCGTCTGTCCATTTCCCGAGGCTATCACTCGAATATCATTACGCAGATTCTGCACTGGAATGGCGGTATTGGGATCAATCAGCAGTAACACACGGCTGTTGTGCGCAGCAACAAAAGTCACCTGCCCGACAATACCTTTTTCATTGATGATCGGCTGGCCTTCATACACACCATCGATCCGACCTTTATCAATCACCACTTGATGTCGATAAGGAGAAGTGTCCACCGCCATCACTTCCGTGACGACCTTTTTCTCGTCACGCAAAAACGAAGATCCAAGCAGCTTACGTAACCGTTGGTTTTCTTCTTTGTACTGTTCAAGCAGCAGCAAATTACTTTTGAGCGTCAAAGCTTCCTGTTTCAGCAGTTGGTTGTTTTCCCGTAACTGCTGATGGGAACTGATGCTGTCATAAAAATCGTCAAACAGTACGCGCGGTAGATCCGCTGCGTACTGAATAGGCGCAACCAGACTATTGAGCAGAAAGCGTACATGTGAGAATGCACCTAAACGACTATCAGCCAGCATAAGGCTGGCTGATAGCATTACCGCAAAAAATAGCCGCAGCTGCAGAGAAGGTCCTCGACCAAAGATAGGTTTCATCCAATAACCATCCTAGCGCTGAGCAAAGTGCCATGCATGGGGCACGACACGACTTATTATTCTTCGCTAAACAGATCGCCACCGTGCATGTCGATCATTTCTAAGGCTTTACCACCACCACGAGCCACACAAGTCAGTGGATCATCAGCGATTACAACTGGAATACCCGTTTCTTCCATCAGAAGACGATCCAGATCTTTCAGCAGTGCACCACCGCCAGTCAGAACCATACCGTTTTCAGAGATGTCCGAAGCCAGTTCAGGTGGACACTGCTCTAGTGCAACCATCACTGCAGAAACGATGCCTGTCAGCGGCTCTTGCAGCGCTTCAAGGATCTCATTGGAGTTCAGCGTGAAACTACGCGGTACACCTTCCGCTAGGTTACGACCACGCACTTCAATCTCTTGCACATCATCACCAGGATACGCCGAACCGATTTCGTGTTTGATCTTTTCTGCGGTTGCCTCACCAATCAAGCTACCGTAGTTACGGCGCACATAATTGATGATCGCTTCATCAAAACGGTCACCACCGATACGTACAGAAGAAGAGTAAACTACGCCGTTGAGCGAGATCACCGCCACTTCCGTGGTACCACCACCGATATCAATCACCATTGAGCCGGTTGGCTCAGAAACACGCAGACCTGCACCGATGGCGGCCGCCATTGGCTCATCAATCAAGTAAACTTCACGCGCACCCGCACCCAGTGCTGATTCACGGATCGCACGACGCTCAACTTGAGTTGAACCACAAGGCACACACACCAGTACGCGTGGGCTTGGTTTTAACACGCTGTTGTCGTGTACTTGGCGAATAAAATGCTGCAGCATTTTTTCGGTCACGTAGAAGTCAGCGATCACACCATCTTTCATTGGGCGGATCGCAGAAATGTTACCAGGGGTTCTACCAAGCATCTGTTTTGCGGCATGACCAACTGCTGCAACGGTTTTACCGCCACGGCCTTTGTCCTGACGGATAGCAACTACAGATGGTTCATCAAGAACAATGCCCTGTCCTTTGACATAAATAAGTGTATTGGCGGTACCTAAATCGATCGATAGGTCGTTAGAAAACATGCCACGAAGTTTTTTGAACATATTCTTCGTTCATCCTGCAAGAAATGAGAAAAGGAAAATTGCACTAAATGTACCAATGCCTTGCCATCACAGCAAGGCGTTGATCCATAAACATGGACTGAAACACGCAATTTCTAACAGTTCTCTAACGGAATGAGAGAAATCTGGATCCATTGAGTGCTTAATCATTAATCGGATTCGCGCCACCAGATCACTCGATCACTGCCACGATACAACCCAAATTGCGCTCGGCCTTGAGTGGTTTGATCAAAGCTGCCGTCACCATCTTTGTCTTCGGCAAGCCACATCAGATCATGAGTATTCAGATTAAGAATGCTATCAATGTACCCTGTGACTCCAGCTCCTGGCGCACTAAAACGGATTGCGCTCTTACCTTGGCTGAGATTGCTTGAAGTCAAATCCGCCAACACTTGGGGTGGAACTGGAACTCCTGTCGTCATCACATCGTAATCAGTCGATTGCAATGCAAAGTTATTGATAGAAGGCAATGAGGTACAGTTGTCATCAATGGTGCGTACAAAGCCATTACTTGTGTAATGCTCGACATAAATCGGCTGTTCCAATGGTTGAGTTTCCGGCCCATACACATCTTGAATAACCAATTTGCCCCAATACAGTGGCATGGTTTGATCAATATTGCTAAAAACAAAGCCTAGACAAGGTGAGGTGGCATCTAAGCGGTAGCAAACCCCATCCTGATCCGTTAAGTTAGAGGCATTTAAGGTCAGATCAAACGCCGCCTTAAACACTTCCTTAAGCTGCACTGGTTTTTCATACCACACCCTTTCACCAGTTAAGACAATGCCACTGTTGTTTAATGCCTGTCTGCTGATGGGCGAAGTCTGCAGATTATCGAAATCAAGATTCACACCGTTTGCACTATCACTGTAAGTGCGACCATTCCATTGATTGTTATAACGCCACCAAGGGTCGATGAGATAGTTTTGCGTATCCGCATTATTGGCGGATTTAGGCTGTAAATAGAGTCCTGGACTATTGGAATACTCGAACGGCTGCCCAAGATAACTAAAAGCATTGCCAGTTTTACATGCCGCATCTAGAGTAACGCTCATCGGTGATACCGCAAAGTAAGCGGGAATAAATCGCCCGATTGACCCCGTTGATACGACCGCAATCGGTAGATTGACGCTGGCTAAGTCAAGGCCAAGATAATGGGTTGGAGCGACCAAAGAGAAATCAAACACCCCGACTTCACTCACCTTTTGCGCAACAGTCGTTGTACCCCCAAGTTGGTGAGTATATTTATTTACGCCTAACACGCCCGACTGCCCTGTCGATGGCTGCATCAGAGTATGTTGTAGCGCGATATTTTGTTGCTGGTAGTTATAAGCCGTTAAATTGTTTGTGAAATCATTATTTTCAATTGGTGCAGCAACAACGGCTCGGATATTCAGATCAAAGTTTTCATCGGCTCTCGCAAAAACATTACAACTGATATCCTCTGCAGAGCATTGGCCATTTTGATGTGCCGGGTTATATGAATTATTAGCACTGAGTACCAATGCCCTAGGAACACGAATAAAGCTATCTTCTCCCTCCAAGAGCAGGCCTTGCTCATCACCGCTGCCCGTGAAACGAGCATGCAGAGCTAAACTACCCACTTCACGATAAGAGATCGGGAAACTCGCCTCACCATTTTGATTAAAGTTCAAACTTATCGAGGTCGCGTTATTTGCAGACTGACCAATTGGTGCTCCATTGACCCCCACAGTGACAGATTGGAATCCACTATTATTGGCCGTCGGATTGAGGTATTCACTCCAAAACGCCACTGCTTTTTGGACATTGCCAAAACTTGGTAAGCACTGCTGTGATGCATTATCTTTGCGTACCGCTTTAATGGTTCCCGTTACCGTCTGATTGGCATAAGAGTCTGGAACATCAACAATAAAACCGCTGTCTGCAAAATTCACGGTGCAATTAGTTGGCGAGAAACTATTGGGATTACTCGTGTAGCTACACAAGTTGACCTGATACGGCTTACTAGGAGGTGTGGAACCCAGCACATTTACCGTTACGTTACCTGCGGTGTTGCGCCGAAGTTGAGTGGTGGCAATACCATTAGTAAAGGTTACTTGAGAACCACCAACCCACCCTCCCGTCGCACTAGGAAGGGAGTCTGGTGATAATGTTGCAGTAATAGGATTTGTATATAACTGGCTGCAATTTGCATTGGCACAGGCTTGCACTATCACATCCGAAGCACTACAGGTCAGCCCTTGTTGAGGAAGCGTAAAACGGAAATGATCGACTTGAGGCTCAACAGGGCGTGATTTCAATGCACACACTCTGAAGTTGTCAATTTCGTGGTTATTAACATAAGCCCCTGTAGAGCCTGCAAGGGAAAGCAACAGATCGATAGGAGCAGCACTCTGCCCCGGAGAACTAAGAACATTAAACCAATTAATCAAGGTTTGCTGATTGCCATTGTATGTGCGATCCACCCTCGCAAAAACAGCGCCTTGAGAACGGGAATCAATGGTGATGGTATAACGATGCCCAGGCCCTGCAATACTGGTATTCCGAACATCTAATTTAGGGGAAAGATTAGCACCAGTCCCCGTTAAATAACGATAATTGGATGATTCAGATCCTCGCAGAGCCACTGATTGAGCGCGAAAGCCAGGGCCGCCAACCCGTCCTTCAGTAGGATTGGAGAAGTTACCAAACTCATCTAAACCAACACCGAGCCACCCACCCGCAAAACCTGGTTTTTGGGGATTTGAATCGGTTCGTGGAGCATAACCTAATGAGCCACCAAACCCTCCAGTTTTAGGCGTAATGGTCGCATCGGAAAAGATAACCGCAATACCATCAGCCCCAATCCCACTCAAATTCGCCCATGCGTAATAGTCAAATTCGACTGTGACTAAGTTACCTGCTGCGGGAAAAATTCGCTGATAAGTTGCCGCTGTCGCTTGATCATAATTTGCCTCCGTCAGACGCATCCGGTTACTCACAATACTTGGAGTAAAACGACCAGAACTAGTAAACGGAACCCAATTTTGCCCCAGTGAGGAACGGTTAAAATTATCGTCAAAACAGGTTAAACCTTGCTGCTGGTTTTGATTTATCTGAGCGTTTCCTTCCATGAAAAGCTTACGACTTGTGGTACGGCCATTGATAGTTGCATCGTTGTTCAACGTTAAGATATTTGCAACGTAGATATACGCATTCGCTTGGGTATTCCCACTAAGGGCTAAATCCCCATAACTGACAATGGTTAGATTCCCCTCTCCCGCCTTGTTAACCTGTGCGTTATTCCAGCTAGAATACCCTTTGATAAATAACCTAACATCTCCTTCAACCTTAATGATTGCATTTGGATTCAGTTCCAACGCCTCAACCCAGTAGTCACCAGAAGAAAGAGTAACAACCGCTCCAGTGCCTATTCTCAACGCTTTAATTTTGTATTCAGACTGGCCACTAAAAGAGAGAGAACAAGTGTTATACATCTCGATACGGCCAATATTAGCTTGAGTTAGGTGGAAGTTATCACCATGGTTACACCAACTGATTTGCTCACTATTGTTATTTGAGTTTTGAAAACTACTCAAACTAAGTGATTGAACAGTACTCATATTAATTTGGCAACGTTGACCATCACAGCCATCATTCGGCAAACCAGCATTTTGATTTATTGAGCAGAATTGCAAGCGCGCGCCGTTTGTTCCTGTGATTTGAGCACTATTGAACTGTTCAAACTGCGGATTCGGTGCACCATTACAACTGCCATGCCCTTGTGCAACAGCCGGAAAATAAATTGAACTATCAATATCTTGAAATGCCAAGGCATTGGCAGAGAACAAGGCAATACATCCCAATAGAGTTTGAGTTAACCACTTATTCACCTTTCACTCCTACTTCAATGATGCGTTGTAAACCCCAATCTCCGACCTGACAATAGCCTGTAGCAGTTAGCTGATAAACTTCAAGGCCATTATCTAATGCCCCAAGATCACGGCAAGCCACGGTAGCCTCACATTGCGCCAGCCCATCTCCTGAAAAATCCATAGATTGGGGCGATGATAAGTAGCAACTGCCCGCACTCTTATTACTTTGATAAAAACGGCTCAATTCGATATTGAGTGCTGAACGTGCAGCCATTTCAGCTCGCGTCCCCAAAACCATAGACACCAGTTGCTCGCTATTACGTTCCTGATTGCGATTCGAGACAAGGGCCACAAACCCGACAACCACAATAATAAACACGACGAGAATCAAGGCACTGCCCTGCTGTTTAAGGGGTGTTGTAGACCAGGGCATCATGATCAAACCTTATCTCTTCACCTTTATCGGAAAAAGTGAGCTCTATTTTCACTAACCCATTACGCTGCAACTGCGGTGCTAATACACTGAAATGCACCGCACTGAGCTGCTGTGCCATGAGTACTCCATTTCCTAAATAAGCAGGAGATAACACAGCTCTAAATAAACTATAGTTAGCATAACGGTAAAGGCTGTTACCCATGTAGCAATATGCCACTGGGGTAGTATAAAAATAGAGGCGATTCGCCGGTGACTGCAACACAAATCGAGTGCTCTGTTTCAATGGCACGTTAACCATCATTTCATCTCGAGGTGGAGTAAAATCGACATTACTGAGCACCTCCGCAACTTGCCCAGCAGCAGGTAATACAGCAGCGCGTAACGCAAGCGGATCATTGGGAAAAACGACCAGTCGCTCTCCCGCATTAATGGTTTTCCCAATCGGTAATACACGAAAGTCAGTAATGCTCGTGGTTGGGAAAGATTGGTAAATAGCACTGTTCACAATGGGGAGAAATTCGATACACCCATTGTCGACCAATATGCTATTCGGGATCGCTTCGCGCAGTTCACGACTTATGCGCTCAGTCACGAATCGCCCTTGCTGGATCAAGGCTTCACGTGCTGTGGTATCGGCATAGATTCCCATCGCTTGTCCAACAATATTGCCCAAAAACAAACCGACTACACCTAGCAAAATAATGGTAATCACCATTTCAATCAGAGTAAAACCACGATTCATCAGTAGTTCCCCCGAATCGCCGCAAACGAATATGAGTTACCTTGCGGATCATAAATCACAATTGCAATGCGTTTGTTATGTGTAGCAACGGTAGCGGGCATAGCAGAGAACAGCCCATTGTTATCGGTTTCATAAAACACTTGTACCGATACGGTAAAACGCTGGTATTCGCCAGAAATGTCATTCCCCAATACATCGGTAACAGGGATGGGGCTAGTCGTGATGTAGTCGTCCACATCATTAAATTCGGTGTTATTCGACTCACCAGCATCTTTACCCAATGCAGAAGGTGCGGTGCAGTTCTT
>JBOFIW010000045.1:0-3952 GCA_051650365.1 Vibrio sp.
GGTCATCTGGTGGGAGATCAAGCGTTAGTTCATGTTGTCAATTTAGTGATGCAGAAGCTAAAACCCGAAGATCACTTTGTCCGAATGGGGGGGGATGAATTTGTCATACTGTCCTATGTCGTTGATAGTGAGTCCTTATCACACTATCTCGAAATGATTCGTGACACTGTAGAGCAGAACCCATTGCTTGTGAGAGCTGAATTTGTTCCCTTAACCGTGAGTATCGGGGCAAGTTCTAATCTAGACATGAGTGAGCCAGAATTACTCCATTGCGTTGATACTCAACTGTATCGCAGTAAAAGTTTAGGGCGTAATCGGGTGTCGATTGCACAGCGATGCAGCAAAGCAGAATCGAATTCTGCTTTGAATTCAGGTAGGATGCTCGACTTTATGTAAGCAAAGAAAGGCCAAGAATGAATTACAACCGTGTAGTGTGCTTCGATTTAGAAATGTGTTGTTGGAACGAAAACGGAGTGGGAACCACGGGTGAAATCATTGAAGTTGGTTTAGCTGAAATCGACCTGTCAGCTGGAAAAATTGTCAAACGTGCACAATATTACGTCAAACCCGAGCAAGATGAAATTTCACTGTTTTGTGCCGAGCTCACCGGTATTACACCGCGTAAAATTGAAAAACAAGGCCGGCCGCTTGCTGACGTGCTGCAATCCATGGTGAAAAACTTTGGTGGTTCGAACAAGATTTATGCTTCTTGGGGGCGTGATGATTGTATTTTGATCAACGAATGCCGCAATAAAGGTATTCCTGTGCCTTTTCAAGAGTTTCTTAATCTCGCTACCTTGTACCGCATTCAACATCGTTTAAAAGACAAACGCATTGGCCATCGTGCAGCCCAAGAATCGCAAGGTATTGAGTGGGAAGGGCGTCAGCACTCTGGTTATGTGGATGCTTATAACTTAGCGAAATTAGCCTTAACCATGCTGTAACCTGTTATCAAAAAGCGCGAATATCGCGCTTTTTTGTGTTTCTGGAATGAGACGTGGATTATTGGTCTTTATCTGTCGCCATTAATTTGGCTCGAATGAATTGGCTATGATCGACATACAACAGCTCGGCAGCTTTACGAATCACCGCATCTTCGAGTGGATCAATGGTGCCATCGGCATTGGCCACTTCCCACATGGCTTTGATTAAATCAAAGCGTTGGGTTTGGGAAAGGTTGCGCAAGTGTGAGGTGAAATCATACAAAGACGCTGACTGCTTGACTTGCTGTTCAGCACGAGCCAAAAGTGTTATCGCTTCTTCTTCATCAATATTGAGAAGGTGTTTTAAAAGGGCAGATTTGGCTTGCTGCTCTGGTGTTGAAATTTGATGATCCGCACCTGCCACTTCGGTCAGTAGACAAGCGATCGCCAGCTCGGGTGTTGCCGAATTGCGGGCTAAGTCTTGGCCTTCAAGAAGTTCTTTAAACAGAGAAGTGATCGCGTTAAACATGAGCGTTGCCTTGTGTTTTCAAAGAAGAATGGTTAAAGAATGAGGTCAAGCACCTTACTCTTCAAGCATTGAGCTTAATATTTCAATAAATTCAGAACTGGTACGTTCATGCGCAAGCGTGATCAGAGCCAAAATAGCTTCGGATTTACTTTTGGGACCACGGTTATCGGCCAAGATGTGTAGCACTTGGTCGCGGATCAGCTCCATTTCATGTTCAACAAATCCACGACCTTCTTCCTCTCCTTCCCCCTCTTCTGGGGCATTATCAAAAGTCAGAAACAGCATTTCATCATCAAGTTGCGCTTCAACTAAACGTTCAGGCAGCCAGACTTCTCCCATCACCACATCAGGGTCTAGGTCTGTGGGGATTTGGTTTAAAAGAGTTTTAAGTTCAGAGGCTTTCACAATGATTTCGTTTCCTACAGAGTCTACCGTTATTTTAGCGGCCAATAGCGACGAAAACGAAGCATCTTTTCAATGCTGATATAGCAAATGCTGTTTCTATAGGCAGCTAAAGGGAGGGAAAGCATGGGATCATGGGCGTGTTACTAAAACTCTGTGGTACAATCCGCGCAGTTTTTTGGAAAGATAACAATAGGAAATGCTTTGACTTCGTCACAGCCCACACCCGATTCGGCAGCTCAGCCAAAAGCCAATAGCGCTGCCAGTTTAAAAAAGGCACTCAGAGAGTGCCTGCTCAAAGACCGTTTTCGTTTCAGTAAACGTATTGATGGTGCCAGTAAAATCAAAAATGAATCGGCACGCAACGCGGTATTTGACGAAATCGCACTCGATATTGCTCAATCCATGATGGTGGTCGAGCAGCGTAAACAGCAGATGCCCAAAATCGAGTATCCTGCGCTGCTGCCAGTTAGCCAAAAACGTGATGATATTGCGCAGGCGATTGCTCATCACCAAGTGGTGATTGTGGCCGGTGAAACGGGGTCAGGCAAAACCACTCAGCTACCGAAAATTTGCGCAGAATTAGGCCGTGGTAAATACGGTTTGATTGGCCACACCCAGCCGCGTCGTCTTGCTGCGCGTTCAGTGGCGAACCGTATTGCCGAAGAGATGGAAACCGAATTAGGTGGCTTTGTTGGCTATAAAGTTCGATTTACCGATCAAATCTCGGATCAGACTCAAATCAAACTAATGACCGACGGTATTTTGCTGGCGGAGATCCAAAACGATCGTTTCCTCAACCAGTACGACACCATCATTATCGACGAAGCGCACGAGCGCAGTCTCAACATCGACTTTATCTTGGGTTATCTCAAGCAGCTTTTGCCGCGTCGTCCCGATCTCAAAGTCATCATCACCTCGGCGACCATCGACCCTGAGCGTTTCTCAAAGCATTTTAGCAATGCGCCGATCATTGAAGTCTCAGGCCGTACGTATCCAGTGGAAGTGCGCTATCGCCCTCTGGCTGGGGATGACGACAGCGAAAGCGATCGCGACCAATTGGAAGGCATTTTCCAAGCGGTGGATGAGCTGTGCGATGAAGGTTTGGGCGATATTTTGATCTTCATGAACGGTGAGCGTGAAATTCGTGATACCGCTGATGCACTGGTAAAACGCAATCTACGTGATACGGAAATTGTCCCGCTGTATGCGCGCTTGTCGGCCGGTGAGCAGAACAAAATTTTCCAACCTCATGCGGGCCGCCGCATCGTGCTGGCCACCAACGTGGCGGAAACCTCGCTAACGGTTCCGGGCATCAAGTATGTTATCGACCCTGGTACTGCGCGGATCAGCCGTTACAGCTACCGTACCAAAGTGCAACGTCTGCCAATTGAACCGGTTTCTCAAGCCAGTGCCAACCAACGTAAAGGCCGCTGTGGACGTACCGAAGAGGGGATCTGTATCCGTCTCTATTCGGAAGAGGATTTCTTGTCACGCCCAGAATTTACCGATCCCGAGATTCTACGCACCAACTTGGCCTCAGTTATTTTGCAGATGACGGCACTGGGGCTGGGCGATATTGAAGCTTTCCCCTTTGTGGAAGCGCCAGATAAACGTAATGTTCAAGATGGTGTGCGTCTGCTCGAAGAACTGGGTGCGATCAACGATCAAATCAAAGACCCGAAAAAGCGCCTCACTGAAAGTGGTAAGCAGCTAGCACGTTTGCCGATTGATCCGCGTTTGGCGCGTATGGTGCTCGAAGCGTCTAAATTCGGCTGTTTGAAAGAGGTGATAATTATTGCCTCCGCGCTGTCGATTCAAGATCCGCGTGAAAGACCGAGCGATAAGCAGCAAGCATCGGATGAGAAACATCGCCGCTTTAACCATGAAGACTCAGACTTCCTGACCTTAGTGAACCTTTGGCACTACATTGGTCAGCAGCAAAAAGCGTTGACCAGCAACCAGTTCCGCCGTCAGTGTAAGCTCGACTACCTCAACTATTTGCGCGTGCGTGAATGGCAGGATGTGTATACCCAACTGCATCAATCGACTCGTGAAATGGGCTTTAAGCTCAATGATGAGCCGGGCAGTTACCATG
>JBOFIW010000046.1:0-4921 GCA_051650365.1 Vibrio sp.
AATTTCATGGCTCATATTAGCCAAAAACATGGATTTCACTTCGACGGCTTCTTCCGCTTTGGCTTTGGCCTCATTCAACTCTTGCTCTGTAGCTTTACGTGCGGTGACATCGCGTAGAAACATCGCCGCTTGGCACTGACCATTCAATTCGAAAATCGACACCCCCAGATCAATCGGCACCATGTTCCCATCACGGGTGAAAGTTTTCGCTTCGTAAAAGGCATCTCTTTGAGGTGGCAACCGCTCCATCGACAATGGAGGAGACAGCACCTCAGCTAAAGCCTCTGGTAGCTCCATTCTTAGTAATGTTTGTAACGGTTGGCCTAAAGCTTCTTCACTAGAATAACGGTATGTAATGCTGGCCGTTTTGTTCCACAGCAGAATATTCCCTTGGCTATCAATGATCGCCACGCTGGACGGAGCCCCTTCAATAATAGTGCGAGAAAGCTCCTCACTTAACGCTAGCTCTTTAGTACGTTTGGCAATTTCCTGTTCTAACCCTGCTTGATGCTGTGCCAAAGCCCGATTTTTTTCATGCAACTCTTCTAACAGTTCATCACGCCCTTTCTCCTGCCAAAGTTCAAACAATTTAACCTGTTCTGTTTCACCCAATGGCCATTTCGCCTGAATGAAACATGAGAAATGATTGGGACTCAATTCAATGGCTAGAATTTGCTGAGTGATAGCAGAAACGGTTATTGGGTATTGCCCCGAAAAAGCAAAGCCATGTTCACTGATCTCAAGATGCAAAGTAACCGGATTTGTCACCCCAAGTAGTTGATTCAATAAATTGGCCGAATGAATTGTGATCAAGTCTTGTTCGGTAATCGAGAGGCTTAAACTACGTGTTGTTAATAAGCATTTTTGACGCAGGGCAATGAGTGCGGCTTCCGTGTTATGTATGAGAATTTCTAATGATTTACTCATTGCAACACCTCACAACAATCACAGTGGCGTCATCATGATGCTTAGAAAAATACTCCATATAGTGTGACGCAATAAAAGAAGATGAATTTCTAGCCCAAGGCAGCCCCTCTCCATGAATATCTATGTTTTCACGAATACCGTCAGTCGTCAGAATGAACCAATCACCTTGGTGAAAGTCACCATCAAATTGGCGCAAAGTCGGCAACATCTCTCCCACCACACCAGGTTGAGCAAAAAAGGATTGCGCTTTGCCATTTACTCTTCGTACTAACGTGTTACCAATCCCGAGCCCAAAAAATTGCCCCTTCGCCCCATCAAGGTGCAACATCGTCACCGCCGCCCCTAAACTCCCTTTGAAATGTTGATGTAGTGATTGCATTAACCAATCCAGATCACAATTGGCTTTCTCTTTGAGAAAAATTTCCATCGCGCGCGCAAGATTTGCGGCTTTAGGACCATGCCCCAAAGCATCAATAATCACTATTAATAAATCGCTCTCATATTGATGAATTATGTAGCCATCTCCGGCTTCTATTTCTCCAAAATAAGGAACTTGACGCACCGCAATATCAAATTTCATGCCTGCTCCATTTGATCACTGAAACCCTAGTTCCACTAGAATTGCTCTCAATTTGGAACTCATCCGTCATTCGTTTTACTCCTGGCAAACCTAATCCAAGTGAACCGCCAGTAGTAAAATGATCTTGCAAAGCCAACTCAATATTCACAATGCCCGGCCCTTTATCCTGCACTATAATTTGAACCCCTAACTGCTTCTGGTCTTCAATTTCCGTGATTTCTACAGTGCCAAACTCAGCATACTTAAAAACATTGGTCGCTAGCTCAGAAACCACAGTGGCAATTTCACTGACTTCGACATGGGAAAAGCCCAATTTGCGTGCAAGCACATAACTCCCCATTACTGCAGTGGTTGAATCGGCCTCGTCATGTAAATAAAAAAGCTCCCGTTCACCAAAAGATCGCGTCATATGAGTCTCGCCATCGCTTGTTCAATACTGGATACCGAAACAAGGTGCGTAGTATCCATTTCGGCATCGAGCAGGCCTAAAACAAGGCCTGGTCGCATACCAACAAAAATACATCGGCGTCCCATCACCTCAATGGCACGAGACAGTTTAAGTAAACGGTTAAGCTCAATTTGGCTGCAACTTTTTAAGCCTGATAGTTCAATTAATACGCCGCGTACATTATCCCGCCCGAGCATGTCCAGTAGTTCATCTTCAAAGGCTTGTAATATGCTTACGGAAAGATCAACTTGCACTGAAGCAATCAATGCCTGCTGCATACGGCTGATTGATATCACGCTCTGCATAGTGAAACCTTAGTCTTGTAAATGTGCCAACCCAGCACCATTGAGATTCACTCCCACCGCTTTAAATGCATTTTCTAATGCATCACGCAGCGTCGCGTTGGTTTTTACTTCTCCCACATTGATACCTAATTGCACCATGGTTTGTGCAATAGAGGGCGATACACCAGAAACATAGCAATCACATCCCATCAATTTGGTTGCTTTGGTGATTTTAATGAAATGATTTGCAACGGCAGTATCCACCACCGCAACACCAGAAATATCCATGATGAACACTTTAGCTCGATATTCAGCAATTTTATTGAGCACCGTAATCATGATCTCTTGTGCTCGCTTAGAGTCGATAATCCCAACAATTGGCAGCATCAAAATATCTTGCCAAATCATGGTGACTGGCGTTGACATTGCGAGTAACGCTTCGCTTTGTTCTGAGATTTTTTTATTGATTAAACGTGAGTAGGTATCCACGACGATAGTGGTATCCATGTGCAGTAATTTGGTAAATGCAGTAACCAATGAGCTGTATTCATCACTGTACAGGCTACCGTCATACATGCGTTTAGTGAAAATCACCATCGACATATTCATACCTGCAAAATAGGTCGGCAAAGGCAAACCAACCCGTGCATGAACCTCACCAACCTCTGCTCGTTCTTTAATATACTGCTCATCCACTCGGGCATTAAAAAAGCTGCGCCAATAATTGAGCTGTTGGTCCTGAACTCGCGCTAATTTCTGTGGGTCATGAAAATATTGGTCATACGCTGGTGTGGTTTGTAGCCAACCATAAAAATGAGTGACGTACTCTCTCAATTTAGGTTGAATAATTTGGCCGAATTTACGGATTAATGCGAGATCGGCTTCTGTCAGATCATGTAATGTCAATAAAGCTTCAGGATTACTGATGACCGATGATTGGACTGCCCTCATGTTTTCTCCTTAACGAGGATCGTGGTTCTGGCCTGAAACATCCTTATTTCAACAATACTTTTGTTTCAGCCTCACAAACGCAGGTATTAAAACTATAGACAACATTCCTAACACAAAGACAAACTTTTATATCATTTAAAACAAACTTAAGAATTACATAGAAATTTAAACAACCGCTGGTTAGCTCTAAAAGAATGAAAAATGGATATGAATGGCGATACACCGGGAGATAGATGTCTTATTTAGGCACTAGTAATTCCATAATAAATGCAAGGAGATACCTCTATTTAAACTTTTTAATGACACTGGTTTGCATTGTTTTTTATTCCTAACTATACCTACTGATAATCATTCAAGTACCTAAACATGGATGATTGAAAAAGTTGACAGGCTTAGGCTGCACTAATTTAGCCACATTCGGGGCATATGTATGAGAAACAATCAACCAGTTACACAACGAGAATTCACTTATCCTCCTCACTATAATTTACTTTCAACCACAACCTTGAGTAGCCACATTAAGTATGCCAGTAAGGACTTCTGCATTGTGGCTGGGTACACCCTTGATGAGCTAGTCAACCAACCTCACAACATGGTTCGACATCCTGATATGCCACCCGAAGCATTTAAAGACATGTGGGAACATCTGAAGGCGGGTAAGTCATGGATGGGGATGGTAAAAAACCGCTGTAAAAATGGTGATCATTACTGGGTGGATGCCTTTGCCTCACCTATCCAAGAGAATGGTAAGGTGGTTGAGTACCAATCTGTACGGCTGTGCCCAAATAGACAGCATGTTGAAAATGCAGAAAAACTCTATAAACAGATTCGTGAAGGCAAAACGCATTGGCGTTTAAAAATACCACGCACTCGTTTATGGCAACGCTTGGGGGCTGGGTTTGTGATTGCGGCTGGGCTCAGCTTTACCGCCAACCTTTTCTTGGCGGGTGCCGGCGTTCCTTTAATGCTCCTTCTCAGTATTGCTATGGCGTATCAACTAACACGACGCCTTGAAGATATTTCGCAAGATGCTCGCAAAATCTTCGACAATCCGCTGATGGAGTTGGTATATAACGATAGAGTCGATGATTTATCTGAAATCAAGCTGGCGATGAAGATGCGCCAATCTGAACTGAATGCGGTGGTGGGGCGTATCCAAGACTCCAGTACTCAAATCGGTGAAGCCGCGAAACTTTCCACCAAAAACAGTGAAACCACCGCAGAAAACTTAGATTCACAAACAAGAGAAACCGAGCAAGTTGCTGCCGCTATAACTCAAATGAATATTACAGCAACGGAAATTGCTCAAAGTGCTCAAGCGGCTTCCGATGCCACTGCTCAAGCTCAAAGTGCAGCCCAAGAAGGGATGCAAGCCGTAGAGCAGACCGTGGATGCAATGAGTCACATGGCAAACCAATTGACCCAAGCCAGTAAAGTGATTGAGCAACTTTCAGCGCAAAGTGCAACGATTGGTCAGGTAATGGAAGTTATTCAAAGCATTGCCGAACAAACCAATCTCCTAGCACTCAATGCAGCAATCGAAGCGGCACGTGCTGGCGAACAAGGCCGCGGCTTTGCGGTTGTGGCGGATGAAGTACGTAAGCTCGCCCAACGCAGTACGGAATCCACCGAAGAAATCAAAGAAGTAATCACCTCGATCCAAAGCAGTACACGTAACGCCGTCAGTGCGATCGAACAAGGTAACCAACTCTCCGAGTCTTGTGTCAACAG
>JBOFIW010000047.1:0-6652 GCA_051650365.1 Vibrio sp.
GCCATTTCCGAATATCATTTTTGAAGATGTTGAGCCGTTTTGGAATGACAACACCATTTTGTGCATGAGCCTGTCCAAACTGGGTCTGCCCGGTCTGCGCTGCGGCATTGTGATCGCCAATGAAGCGGTGACTCAAGCGTTGACCAACATGAATGGCATCATTAGCTTAGCACCTGGCAGTATGGGGCCAGCACTGGTGCAGCGCATGATTGAAAAAGGCGATCTGCTGAGACTTAGCGAGCAGGTGATCAAGCCGTTTTATCGCCAGAAAGCGCAACATGCGGTAGAGCTGCTGCAAAGTGCAATTGATGATCCGCGTTTCCGCATCCATAAACCGGAAGGGGCGATCTTCCTCTGGCTGTGGTTTGACGAACTACCGATCACGACGATGGAGCTTTACCAACGTTTGAAAGCGCGTGGCGTATTGATTGTACCGGGTGAATATTTCTTTATCGGCCAGCCACAAGAGTGGCCGCACGCTCATCAGTGCTTACGCATGAACTATGTGCAGAATGAACAAGCGATGGAGCAAGGTATTGCCATCATCGCCGAAGAAGTACAAAAAGCGTATCAACAGGCCAACGTCTAAACACCCAAACTGAGCAATGCAAAAAGCCCGCGAATTTCGCGGGCTTCGTTTTATCTAGCGTTCAATACGTTAAAACGCTGCGCAGAGTTATTTGTTTTCCAGCAGATGCTTGCCGTTAATTGCAATTTTGCGTGGCTGCATCGCCTCTGGAATTTCGCGCTCTAAATCAATGTGCAGCAGGCCATGTTCCATGGTCGCGCCAGTGACTTTCACGTAATCCGCTAATTGGAATTTACGTTCAAAATCGCGCTCGGCAATGCCCTGATAGATGTAGTTTTTGCTCTCTTCAGGTTTACGCTCACCGCGCACAATCAAAGTATTCTCTTGTTGAGTAATATCGATCTCTTCATCGCCAAAACCGGCTACCGCCATGGTAATGCGATATTGGTTGTCTTCTTTTTGCTCGATATTGTATGGAGGGTATCCGCCTTGGGCGTTTTTCGCCGCGCTGTTTTCCATCATGTTCAGTAGACGGTCAAAGCCAATCGCGTTGCGGTACAGTGGAGTAAAATCTACAGTTCTCATATTCCTATCCTCTTTGATTAAGCAATAGTCTTAACAATGACTTGTTAAGTCGCCCGATCCATTCTTATGACCTGAATCGGCGTGATTTCAGTTAGATAACACACTCCTCAATTGAGCAAGGGTGTTATTCCAGTTCAGAGGTCCTAGCGGCATCCTCTTCATTTCTAGATATAAGGCCTTAAAAACACATTTCAAGTTTTGCTCAACATTTTTTGATAAAAAAAGCAGCGCTACTGCGCTGCTTTTTAATAACTTGCAAATAAACCAAACCGGTTTACACGTCGAGGTTGGCCACTTTCAGTGCGTTGGTTTCGATAAATGCACGACGTGGTTCAACTTGATCACCCATTAGAGTAGTGAATAGCTCATCCGCGCCTACCGCATCTTCGATAGTCACTTGCATCATACGACGAGTGTCTGGATCCATAGTGGTTTCCCACAGCTGATCTGGGTTCATTTCACCTAGACCTTTATAGCGTTGGATAGACAAACCACGGCGCGATTCTTTGATCAACCACTCGAGTGCCGCGGCAAAGCTGCTGATCGGCTGAACACGTTCACCACGCTTGATGAAAGCACCAGCTTCAATCAAACCGTCCAGCGCTTCAGACAGATCCGCCAGTTTGGCGTACTCTTTCGAGTTGATCAGGTCAGCACTCAGTAAGTATTCATGAGTCACACCGTGAGTACGCACCTGAATTTTTGGCAAGTACACATTCAGCTCAGCATTGTGTTCAACCAGCACGCTGTATTGGCTCGCGCCGACTTCTTTAGCATTCAGTTGTTCGACTAAACGCTGTGTCCAAGCTTCAACCGCCGCTTTGTCAGCACACAGCTCGGCATTGATGCGTGGTACGTAAATCAGCTCATGCAACAGCGCGTAAGGGTAACGGCGGCTCATGCGCTCAACCAGCTTGATCGCAGCGTTGTACTGCTGAACCAACTTCTCAAGCGGTTCACCCGCCAATGCAGGAGCATCAGCATTCACGTGCAACTCTGCGCCATCCATCGCCAGTGCCACTTGGTACTGGTTCATCGCATCTTCATCTTTGATGTACTGCTCTTGTTTACCTTTTTTCACTTTGTAGAGTGGTGGCTGAGCAATGTAGATATAACCACGCTCAATCAGCTCAGGCATTTGGCGGTAGAAGAAGGTCAACAGCAGAGTACGAATGTGCGAGCCGTCGACGTCCGCATCGGTCATGATGATGATGTTGTGGTAACGCAGTTTATCTGGGTTGTATTCATCACGGCCGATACCACAGCCTAATGCAGTGATCAGGGTTGCGACTTCTTGTGAAGACAACATCTTGTCAAAGCGCGCTTTTTCTACGTTAAGAATTTTACCTTTCAGCGGCAGAATCGCTTGATTCTTACGGTTACGGCCTTGCTTAGCTGAACCGCCCGCTGAGTCTCCTTCCACTATGTAGAGTTCAGACAATGCTGGGTCTTTTTCCTGACAATCCGCCAGTTTGCCTGGCAAACCAGCGAGATCTAGCGCGCCTTTACGACGAGTCATTTCACGTGCTTTACGCGCTGCTTCACGAGCGCGCGCCGCATCAATAATCTTCGAACAAACGTTTTTCGCTTCGCTTGGGTTTTCCGCTAGGAAATCCGCCAGCTTCTCATTCATGGCTGACTCAACCGCGGATTTTACTTCCGAAGAAACCAGCTTATCTTTGGTTTGGCTTGAGAATTTAGGATCTGGCACTTTCACCGATACCACAGCCGTTAAGCCTTCACGCGCATCATCACCCGATGTTGCAGCTTGCGCTTTCTTCGAGAAGCCTTCTTTGTCCATGTAGTTGTTCAAAGTACGGGTCAACGCACCACGGAAACCGGCTAAGTGGGTACCGCCATCACGCTGTGGGATGTTGTTGGTAAAGCAGTAGATGTTTTCTTGGAAACCATCGTTCCACTGCATTGCCACTTCCACGCTGATGCCATCTTCACGCTCTTGGTTGAAGTGGAATACTTTTTCATGGATCGGCGTTTTGTTACGGTTCAAGTGGGTCACAAACGCTTGAATACCACCTTCATACATGAAGTGGTCTTTCTTATCTTCTTCACGCTCATCGCTCAGCTTGATCGACACGCCAGAGTTCAGGAATGACAGCTCCCGCAGGCGTTTAGCCAGAATGTCGTAATGGAATTCGATATTGGTAAAAGTCTGTGCACTAGGCCAGAAACGTACGGTAGTACCGGTGCGCTCAGTATCACCCACTACAGCCAACGGTGCTTGTGGCACACCATGATGGTAAGTTTGACTGTGGATCTTGCCACCACGATGAATGGTAAGCAGCACTTTTTCTGACAGGGCATTCACTACCGACACGCCGACCCCGTGTAGACCACCGGAGACTTTATAGGAGTTGTCGTCAAATTTACCGCCTGCGTGCAGTACAGTCATGATGACTTCTGCGGCAGACACTTTCTCTTCAGGATGCATTTCAGTCGGGATACCACGACCGTCATCGCTGACTGACACTGAGTTGTCTTCGTGGATGGTGACCACGATATCTTTACAGTAACCTGCCAACGCTTCATCAATTGAGTTATCCACCACCTCAAAAACCATGTGGTGCAGACCGGTGCCATCATCAGTGTCGCCGATGTACATACCCGGACGCTTACGTACCGCATCCAGACCCTTCAGTACCTTAATACTCGATGAATCGTAATTGTTCGACATGAGTTACTCTCTCACTCTGTTTATCCTTGCTCTATTACACCGTGGGCAACATGAAATGTTTTACTGGATTCATCCAACATGTCCGCCACTTGGCTTTCGGTAATAGAACTTACAAAAACCTGCGCCCCCGTCCCTTTAAGGCTATCCGCCAAACGTTGGCGACGTAGGCTATCCAATTCGGAAGCAAAATCATCAATAAGATAAATGCATTGCTTGCCCGTCAACTCGGTGAGGTGCTGCCCTTGCGCAACTCGCAACGCACACACCATCAATTTCAGTTGCCCCCGCGACAACACATCTTCCACCGGAGTTGCGTTGACTTTAATCCGCAAATCCGCCTTGTTAGGGCCGCTAAAGGTGTAACCCAATTGCTGATCCCGTTCGAAATTTTTTTCCAGAATCAATTGATAAGGCTGATCTTTTTCCCAACCCCGATAATACTTTAAGTCGATATCGAATTCTGGCAAAAATGTGCGACATAGCTGTTCTGCCACATTTTTCAATTGATTGACGTAACTTTCACGCCACTGGTCAATCTGTTCAGCCAAACGGGCTAATTCCTGATCCCAATAACTGAGTTCACGGTAGCTCTGTGCGCTTTTCAGCAATGCATTACGCTGCTTACTAAGCCGTCTAAACCGCCCCCATGCATCATAAAAAGCGGGTTCAGTATGAAACACCCCCCAATCAATAAATGCACGACGCTGTTTCGGTCCATCGGTCAGCAGTTCAAAGCCTTCCGGATGAATTAATTGCAGCGGCAAAATCTGCGCTAATTGCGCCAACTTTTGCCCAGTTTGGCCGCCTATTTTAACCTCAGTTGAGCCGTCACGCTGCTTATTAATGCCGACAGGTAGCTCAAATTGATCAGAGCTCAAAGAATGCTCACAAATCCGGCCATGAACAAACAGTTCTGAACACTCATTTTGAATAATTCGCCCAGTCAGCGAGCTTTTAAATGAACGGCCATGGCCGAGCAGATAAATCGCCTCAAGCACACTGGTTTTACCGCTGCCGTTAGGCCCGATAAGAAAGTTAAAGCCTGCTGATAGGCGAATATCACAGGCTTTAATATTACGAAACTGTTGGATAACTAACCGGGAAAGCGGCATGGTAACTCGGTTATACCTTTAGAGACGGATTGGCATCACCACATACATGGCGCTGTCATCATCAACATTCTCAACCAAGGCACTGGCGTTGGCATCCGACATGGATACACGCACATTTTCGCAACGCAGCGTGTTAAGCACGTCCAAGATGTAGCTGACGTTAAAGCCAATCTCAATCGGCTCACCTTCAAAGCTGACATCCAGCAACTCTTCTGCTTCTTCTTGCTCTGGGTTATTAGCGGTAATGCGCATTTCGCTATCGGCCAGATTAACCCGTACACCACGGAATTTTTCATTCGACAGAATCGCTGCACGCGAAAATGCCTGGCGTAATTCTTCACAACCCGCTTGTAGCGTTTTGCTGGTATGTTGCGGCAATACGCGGCGATAATCAGGGAAACGACCATCAACCAGCTTCGACGTAAACACAAAGTGATTTACTTCGGCACGCAAGTTCGAATGACCGATTTGCAACACGACAGGCTGTTCTGGCGCATCGAGCAATTTCACTAGCTCAAGAACCCCTTTACGCGGCATGATGATTTGTTTTTGCGCGAAATCCGCACCCAACTGAACTTGTGCCACTGCCATACGGTGACCATCGGTCGCGACTGAACGCAAAGTGGTACCATCAATTTCAAACAACATGCCGTTTAAGTAGTAGCGTACATCTTGGTTAGCCATGGAAAACTGAGTTTTCTCAATCAGGCCACGCAGCTCCGCTTGAGTGAGCGAAACTTGTACTTCACTTTGCCAATCTTCGATGTTTGGAAAATCATTGGCAGGTAAAGTGGCGAGCGAGAAACGACTACGACCAGAACGCACTTGGATGCGATCGCCTTCTAACAGTACCGTGATCACGGCACTATCTGGCAAACCACGGCAAATATCTAAAAACTTACGTGCAGGAACGGTAATGCTGCCTGCTTCAAATTCACCTTCTAACGTCACACGGCTGATCAGTTCCACTTCCAAATCAGTGGCTGTCATCGACAGTTGATTTTCTTCCACCTTGAGCAATAAATTACCCAAGATCGGCAAGCTGGCGCGGCCACCTAAAGTACCAGACACCTGCTGCAATGGTTTAATCAAGTGGCTACGTTCAATGGTAAATTTCATAGTCTTCTCTTAAACGGAGTGAAAGCGAAATACGCAAGTGCGCTAACCATAGCGCAAATTAAGAGGAAAGCGTACGAATCAGGTTCGAATAATCTTCTTTGATATCGTGACTCTCTTCGCGCAATTGCTCGATTTTACGGCAAGCGTGTAACACTGTGGTGTGGTCACGACCGCCAAACGCATCACCAATCTCAGGCAAGCTGTGGTTGGTCAGCTCTTTAGCTAATGCCATCGCCAATTGACGAGGACGAGCGACTGAGCGAGAACGGCGTTTTGAGAGTAGATCCGCCACCTTAATTTTGTAGTATTCGGCAACCGTTTTCTGAATGTTATCAATCGTGACTAACTTTTCTTGCAACGCTAATAAGTCACGCAGCGCTTCACGCACGAAATCAATCGTGATTGGGCGACCGGTAAAGTTGGCATTGGCGATCACGCGGTTCAGTGCGCCTTCCAACTCACGCACGTTAGAGCGTAGGCGTTTAGCAATAAAGAAAGCCACTTCATCCGGCAGATGAATTTGGTGATCTTCGGCTTTTTTCATCAAGATCGCGACGCGGGTTTCCAACTCCGGCGGCTCGATCGCTACCGTTAAACCCCAACCAAAACGCGATT
>JBOFIW010000048.1:0-2644 GCA_051650365.1 Vibrio sp.
ACTACCAACTAATCAGTTTCATTGAGCTTGTCTTAGTGAAATAGCAATTCTCAAATAATAAGAGAGGCTCTGAGTTTGCAGAGCCTCTTTCTTTCGTGTTCTGGCTGTCGCCTATCGCGTATTTATCCAATCATCCCTCTACAAGCTGACAGAGCGAATTCAGCTTTAGTGAACTTTGGTTTGGAAAGCCTAATGGCCCTTTCATGTGGGCTGAACAGATGTACTTTTATTGGTTAATTTATTCAATTTTCCATTCATTCTCACTTATTGGGAATGCAATCCTTTAATTCCTCTCTATTTCTCGATATACAAGAATCAAGATTTGAGGTGCCCATCATTAAAGGCTAAAAAGCACACATGAACGAAACAAAGATTTCAGCAAACCAAGTTAATGAAAAATCACTGCAATTGCTGATGCAAGTGGCCGTCAACCCTGAGCCTGTATCTGCGAAAGGGTTAAGTGAACAACTGCAAGTTCCTCTGAGTAGTCTTTACCGACATTTAAAACTACTCAAAGAGTGGAACTTGATAGAAGAAAGTCCATACGACAAAACCTTGATCATCGGTCCAGCAGCCTTGCTGTTGATGAGAAGCTACGAAACCAGTCCACACAACCTTGATGCAGTGGAAGCGGTATTGAGCCGTTTACAAAAACAGACTGGGGAAATGGCCGCATATATGGTGCCAGTTGGTTACCGAGCTTTATGCGTTAGCCAAAAAGAAAGTATGCAGGCGCTTCGATGCAGCTTCGTCCAGGGTCAAAGTCAACCCCTGCTTCGAGGTGCCTCATCTAAAGTGATGTTGGCGTATATGCCTGCCGCACGTTGCGAGAAGATCTTACGTTATTTTGGTGAGGATCCGACGCTAGACAAATGGCAGAGTGAGTTTGAAAAAATACGCCGTCATGGCTATGCCGTGAGTACATCTGAAATCGATCCTGGGGTTTCTGGGATCAGTGCTCCGGTGATGAAAGGGAGTAAGTTGGTTGGTGCAATCTCAGTGATGGCTCCGGCTCATCGTGTTGAGAGCAACAAACAACGAATAATTTTACACGTACTGCAAGCCGCACGGGCGTTGCCACCAGAAAGGTAAATGATCATGCTTAGCTTATTCAAACGCTACCGTTTACATCGTACATCCAGTCATCCAACTTCAACGTTTGGCTTTATGACCGTGTGTCAGCGCGTAAAGCCGATGTCGTTGGTAGAGTTTGAGTTTGCTCAGCAGAGTTTGGATGTGGCGTCTGACTGGTTGTATCAGCAGCAATCGGGTTGGAAAACCATGGATGCCAACCACTACCTTCTTGAAGGGCAACACCATACCGCCTTTCAACAAGCACTGAATCAGTCCGTGGCAATGGGAGTGCTCCCTGTTGCTTTTAGCAACTGCCATGAGGTGTTGTTGCACAGTTTGCCTGTACTTGCACAAGACAATCCGAGTTTTGGTATTGTGCATATCGGGCATAGCTTTGAGCTGAAATCGAGCCTAGATCTGCAAGTAGGCAGTGCTTTTCATTTTGCGCTATCGCGCTTTTCACAAGCGAAACTGTTTTGCATTGGTATTGATGCTGAACATATCAATGCTCAAACTTTGGAGTATGCCGAAGATTTAGGTTGTGATTGGGTTAGCCATGAAGAGTGTGGTTTTCTCAATCGTGCTCAACTTAAAACTCAACTCAGTGGATACATTGAACATTGTGAACAACTGGTGCTGAATATTGACCTCGCTTCTTTAGTGCCTAGTAATGGGCTGGAATCCAATAAAGTTCTTGATAATCAAGTGGTTTTACGTGTGTTGCGTCAAATTGTGCTTTCTGGAAAGGTGCGCTATATCCAGCTAGTGGGTGCAAAAGACAAACTTATCTATTCAAAGCAAACTAAAGAAATTGTCGATGAGTTAATGAGTTTGGCTCCGCACTTAGTTCATGCCGCATAAGCCTAACTCATGACATTCTCTTCCTGAAGCCATGGCAATTGCTATGGCTTTTTTGACTACTCTTATTTCTATTTACTTTGCATAAACAATACTTTAAGCCTTTAGTTTATTTTGCCAATTGTCATCTATTAGCAACATAAATTTCACCGATAAGTCATCTTACTCCGCTACGCTTGCGCAACATCTACTTAACCTGATTGTCAGGATAAAACCATAAAGTCAAGGAGTCCTTAATGTGGAAGCGTGATGAGCAAGAGTCCCAATTTAGTGAAATGATTGAAGCACAACTTTCAAGACGTCATTTTTTAGCGGGTAGTGCAGCAATGAGTACAGGAGCTTTTTTAGCTCTAAATCCTGTAGCGAGTGCGGTAGCCGCACCTGCTCAATCAACCCTGCTCAACTTCTCTCCGATCCCAGTATCAACCGAAGATGCGGTAATGGTCCCGAAAGGTTATAAAGCAACGCCACTTATGTCTTGGGGGGATCCAATTTTTGCCAAGGCACCGGAATTTGACCAGAGCGGCAAGCAAGATTCTAAAGCACAAGAGCTGCAATTTGGTGACAACACAGACGGGATGAGTTTTTTCTCAATCAGTGACGATCGTGGTGTGTTAGCCATCAATAATGAATACACCAACTACGAATATCTCTTTGACCATCAAGGTACAGCAATGACGGCTGACGATGTGCGTAAAGCGCAAGCGGCAGT
>JBOFIW010000049.1:0-5897 GCA_051650365.1 Vibrio sp.
TGCAAACGCCGAGTGCAACACGTTCAAGAATCGGTCGTAACCAGTATTTAACCCCGAGTGATCACAACCCCGCGGGGAAAATTGAGCAGGCGCTACATATCATTTTGCAAGCAGAACCTCTGTTCGACAAAGTGTGCAAAGCGCTTAATCAACGTCGCCCCTTCACAGGGCTCGACGAAGTGGCAAAACTGGGATTGGAAGCCAAAGTGCTCACCATCCAAGAAGCGGCATTGTTAAGTGAAGCTGAAGTACATCGCCTCTACACCATTAATGTGGATGACTTTGCACCACAAGAGTTGGCGGCGAAAAAACGCTCACAACGCAATAAAGCCGAAGTCGCCTGATCTTTCAGACGTCATTTTTGAGATAGCGGTCAAGCAAAAGGGAGACATACCGTCTCCCTTTCTTATTTACATCAAATCACCGTATTTTGACGTGCGAATTACTTACCCTTCTTCGGTAAATTCAATTGCATCTCAGGTTGCGCTGCTTTTTTCATCTTAATTTTGCGTAGTACAAACCACACCACTAACGCTAAAACCAACACCACAATATTTCCGATAATTATGTACATCGTATTGCGGCTACGCTGCTCTTCACGCATTTGAAGCATCAACTGCTCCTGTTCTTGTTTAAGGCGTAAAGCTTCTTCTTCTTCTTGAATACGACGAACTTCCGCAATATTCAGTTCATCCACCACACTGTAAGAGCGTTCGCTAATAGGGAAATAGAGTTCACGGTGTGAAGCCAGTTCGGTAGCCCACACTTTTCCATCCCACGTATAGTTACCAAACTCACCATCATAAGGGATAGGTAACTTAACGGTCAGAGCCTCTTTACTCGCTTGTGCTTCCGCAAGGTAATCATCTTGATAGGGATGACGATGACGAATATGGGCCAGTAAGGTGCCAGGTTCGATCATCCCCTGCTCCCCCGTAAAAATCACTTGATGTGGTGTTCCAGCTAATCGAGATTGAATGAAAGTGGTCGAAATCGGTGTTGGATAAACCAAAACTTCTTGTTCTTGAGCACGCAAAAAAACCCCATTACCTGAGGTAATACGTACTCGGTATTTGCCTGGCTCTACCGACATCTTTAAAGAAACGGTAAAGACACCATCCCCGGGCTTCTCATCAAATAAGGTACCATCATCCGCAAACTCACCTAATATTTCGGGAAGTGGGCGCGCTTCTTTCGCTAGGGTATCTTCATTTTCTACAAACTTAGTAAAAGTGACTTTAAGATTGACTCGCTCTAAAAAGTCGCGTAGTAACAGAGGTTTACCATCAGAGGTTAGACGTGCTGTAAATTTAAATTCCTCTCCTTGAAAAACACGGCTAGGGAATATATCCGTGGTCAATTGCAAATGAGAGATTAGCTTAATGTTGTTTTTCGGCGTGATTTTTCCAATCGCTTGCCAAGGGCCTGGCATAGGGTTATCAATCGAGATAATGTCCATCGACGATTCTTGGTACCAACGAACATTGTCAGGATTACGCCATTGATAATATTTGGTACCATCGGGACGTACCAACACCACTGGTTGAGAGTCTTTCTCGCGATAAATCACAAAGGTGATCTGTGAAATGGTCGGATCAACACGAAAGCGGTTATCAAGTAAAGAGATACTCGATTCCTTTGCCGCAAAACAACTCAAACTAATTAAACATCCCACTATCGTCGCGAGAATCCTCACCATAACAACTCCTAATTACGCCAGAGGCAAGCGCCACTTTTGGCAACTAAATCCAAACGATCTTGGTGTGCTTGTAATTCATCGGCGCTAGCGTGCAAAACCTTTAACGCTTTCCGCTCTGAACGCGCACGCTTTAGCGATTCTGCGCTCAGCTCTCCACTATTTTGTGTGTTGGCTGAAAATTGCAGTGACGTCTGCCCGCCTGTCATCAACAGATAAACGTCAGCCAAAATCTCCGCATCGAGCAAAGCTCCGTGCAACGTTCGGTGCGAATTGTCTATTCCATAGCGCTCACATAGAATGTCCAAGTTATTGCGTTTACCGGGGAAAATCCGCTTGGCCATCGCCAAGGTATCGGTCACTTTGCAAAAGTCTGTGGTTTTAATTACTGAACCACCAAGCTTGGCAAATTCATAATCCATGAAGCCAACGTCGAACGGTGCATTGTGAGCCACCAACTCCGCGCCTTTAATGAAGTCTAGAAATTCTTCATGGATCTCTCTGTACTCAGGTTTATCACGCAGAAACTCGTCGGTAATACCGTGAACCTCTATCGCCTCCAGCTGAATCTCACGATCCGGTTTTAAATAGACGTGAAAATGCCGACCGGTAAGCTTTCGATTAATAATCTCAACTGCCCCGATCTCAATAATTCGATGCCCTTCGTAATGTGGGCCGCCTTCGCGGTTCATACCGGTGGTTTCGGTATCAAGCACTACGATGCGTTGGTATTCTGCATTGTTGCTAGTATTCATTAGGATATCTATGTCAGACTATGCCAATTCTTTGCGTGACCCAATAGTATCAAATCATGAACAAACAGGTGGAAATTTTCACTGATGGATCTTGTCTCGGCAACCCTGGTCCCGGTGGTTATGGTGTAGTAATGCGCTATAAACAAGTTGAAAAGACACTCGCTCGCGGCTATCGCCTAACCACCAATAATCGGATGGAAATGCTCGCAGCGGTAGCTGCTCTGCAAGCGCTAAAAGAACCCTGCCAAGTGATTCTCACCACTGACAGCCAATACGTTCGTCAAGGCATTACCCAATGGATCCACAACTGGAAGTTGCGTGGCTGGAAAACCGCCGACAAAAAGCCTGTTAAAAATGCTGATCTGTGGCAAGCATTAGACCGTGAAACGGCGCGTCATCAAGTCGAATGGCGCTGGGTTAAAGGCCATGCTGGCCATCGTGAAAATGAAATGTGTGACGAACTTGCTCGTTCTGCCGCTGAAAATCCAACCGAAGACGATACTGGCTATCAATCAGAAGCCAAATAACTCCTCCTCAGCAAGCCTTGATTAACTAAGGTATGCCGCAAATTCATGGTTGCGGCTTGCTGTTGACTCGATAATTCACCCCAACAGGCGATAGCCTACGTTTCAGACGCCATTTAGAACGAATAGGTTTAAGGGGACAAGTTCTCTTTCGAGCCACAATAAAATAAAGACTGCCAAGCGTCGAACTCGTCTCCCCAATCCCATTTTCTAACCATGTCCAGAAAGGGCGGTACTTCTGCATTGGGAACAGCGCATACTGATCACATTCAATCACTTGATAGTTAAGAACACTCAACCAGTCTTTGATGCGATTGGGAGTATACATACGCCCACTCCACGGCAAATTATTTTTACGCCAAGGCATCAAGCTAGCTAAACCAATAAAACTGATTGGATTAAAACCGGTGATAATCACATAACCATCATCGATCAATACACGGTCAACTTCACGCAATAAACGGTGTGGGTCATTACTATAATCAAGCTGATGCACCAAGATCGCCACATCAATACTCTTTTCCAAAAACGGGAGTTCATACTTATCAGCAATAACAGTATGCAGCGGATTTTCTATATCAAGATGCACTTGGTGTTGAATATTGCAGGTACAACTGGCAAGCTCACAGCTCAGACCTCCAAGCTTTAACAGATGGTAACCAAATAATTTAGGGCACCATTCATCTAAACGAGTCTGAATAGATTCACTCACCCATTGGCCATTTTTCAGTTGCGACCATGAGTGTGGATTTTCAAGCGCTTTATCACTGCGTGCTGGTTTCATTACTCACCTGCCTCATCAAGGTAACCGGAGACAACTCATGTTACAGATCAAAAGCATACCTGCATTTAACGACAATTACATCTGGCTGATCCAAAATAGCGATCGCGATTGTGCAGTTGTCGATCCGGGCATTGCCGAACCTGTTCTCGCCTATCTCAAACAACATGATTTGAACCTAAAGGCCATCTTAATTACTCATCATCATCACGATCATATTGGAGGTGTTGCTGAACTCGTTCATCAATTTCCCGAAGTGAACGTTGTAGGGCCAGCGCAAGAACCCATTCCAACTCTAACCCATCCCGTTGAAGATGGTGACCAAGTCGAGCTGTTTGATGAACGCTTTATGGTTCTTGGTCTGCCGGGACACACCTTAGGACATATTGGTTATGTTGGCGATGGCAAGCTGTTTTGTGGGGATGTCTTATTCTCCGCTGGCTGTGGACGCGTATTTGAAGGCACAATGGAGCAGATGTTTCTATCCCTTAATAAACTGCTCACTTTACCGCAAGAGACCCTCGTTTACAGCGCTCATGAATACACCACCTCAAATGTCGCTTTCGCTTTGGCGGTGGAGCCAGAAAATGAACAGCTGCATATTTATCGTGATGAAGTGAGTCGTTTACGCGCTCAAAATCAGCCCACTCTGCCTACAACTTTGGGCCGTGAAAAATGGATAAATCCCTTCCTACGCACCCAAGAACCGAGTGTAATCCGCGCTGTCGCCAACCAAGTGTCAACGCAGAATCCCCTCTCAATATTTACAGCATTACGTGAATGGAAGAATGAATTTTGACATTGTTGCTTGTCACCAAGACAAAGTGGCAAGTATTATCAGCAGCCATGAAGAATAAGGGCTGTGTTACATGCGAGTTAAATTCAGTTGGGTATTGGCGTTGCTGCTTGTCGGCTGTCAAGCCCCCCAACCCGTGGATACCACCACATCAGATGATCAAGCGGTAAACCCGTCCACTCAATCTGTTAAGGTTAAAAAGAAGCGTAAGCCACAAACCACTGCCACTCTTCCTCCTGATGCCGCTGATGGTAGGGCGGAGGAAGAAGTCGCACTTTCGCCACAAGAGCAAGATGATGTATGGCAACGCATTGCTATGCAGTTAAGACTCGGAATCCCTAAAGATCCAAGTGTTGATACTTACCGCGAGTGGTTTATCAAAAACCCTGGTCATTTGCAGGCCATTGCAACTCGTGCAGAACCTTTTCTCTATCTGATCACCGAAAAAGTGGAACAGCGTGGTCTTCCCATGGAACTGGTTCTCCTGCCTATTGTAGAAAGTTCCTTTGACCCGTTTGCCTATTCACATGGTAGTGCGGCAGGCTTATGGCAATTTATATCCGCAACAGGTAAACGATACGGCTTAAAACAGAATTTCTGGTATGACGGTCGCCGTGATGTTGATGCCGCAACCGATGCAGCGCTCGATTATCTAACTACATTGAGTCAACATTTTGATGGCGATTGGTATCACGCTATCGCTGCATATAACAGTGGAGAAGGGCGAGTAGCTCGAGCCATTAAAGCCAATAAAAAAGCGGGAAAACCGATCGATTTCTTTTCGTTGGATCTCCCCAAAGAAACCAGCAGTTATGTCCCCAAGCTTCTAGCACTGGCAGATGTCATAGCCAACCAAGAAAAATACGGCATCTCAATCCCTGCTATCGAAAACCGTCAAGTGTTAGCCAAAGTTGATCCTAAAGAGCAACTGGATCTGGCGATTGCCGCACAATACGCAGGACTAACCGTTAAAGAACTACAAAGTTTTAACCCCGCTTACAACCAGTGGGCAACGGCCCCAAATGGTCCACACCAACTGCTCATCCCAGTTGAAAAAGTTGAACGCTTCAACCTAGCGATGGAAGAAAACCGTGGTAAAGGTATCAAGGTCGTTCGTTATAAGGTGAAATCTGGTGATACTTTGAGCACTATTGCCGATAAGTACAACACCACAGCGAAAGTGATCAAAGAAGCGAACCAGATTGTCAGCAATCAAATTCGCATTGGCAGTTATCTGTTCGTTCCAACCTCGGTGAAAGATGAGAAAGCTTACGCTCTGAGTGTAAGTAATCGTCTTGCGAAAATGCAATCTGTACCGCGTGGGCAGTATCAAGCCACACATACC
>JBOFIW010000050.1:0-8914 GCA_051650365.1 Vibrio sp.
ATTTGACGCGACTGGTGAGTTGTACTTAACTCAGCTAGCTAACTTTAACTTGGCCGGCAATTTTAATAGCCGAATTAACCTCAACTTGCGTGAAGATAAAGGCTATACCTATGGGGCGGGCAGCTATTTTGCTAGCAACCGTGAAATAGGGGCGGTTGTTTTTAATGCGCCAGTGCGTGCTGATGTGACGGTGGAAGCGATTCAAGAAATGATCAAAGAGATGCGTCAATTTAGCCAATCTGGCATGACTGACGAAGAGATGAAATTTTTACGCTTAGCGGTCGGTCAACAAGATGCATTGATGTATGAAACTCCGGCGCAAAAGGCGCAGCTCATCTCCAGCATTTTGACTTATAGCTTAGATCGTGACTATTTACAGCAGCGCAATGAGATCGTCAAAAGCGTGGATCGCTCAACACTCAATGAACTGGCGGCGAAGTGGTTTAATCCTGATGACTATCAAATCATCGTAGTTGGTGATGCAAAGCAACTGAAACCCCAGTTGGAAAAGTTAGGCATCGCGCTAGAAGAGCTTGAAATCATCCGCTAGAGTACACATTTATTAATGGGGTATTTTACGCCCCACTCGTTATGCCGCCCAGAAAGTTGATTTCAGTGGCGGCATTCGATGATAACTACCGACATAAGCGAAGCGTATTTTGAGTAAATTTGCCGAGCGACTACAAACAGTTGCAAATAAACAAGAAGTATTTCAAAAGTTTGGCCGTGGATTGGAGCGTGAATCACTGCGCTATACGCCGGAAGGTGCGCTCACGCAAACTCCGCATCCTAAAGCGTTGGGTGCTGCATTAACGCATCGCTGGATCACAACAGACTTTGCTGAGTCTTTGCTTGAATTCATTACTCCGGTTTCCCATGAAGTGGATACGCTCATCGCACAGATGTCGGATATTCACCATTTCGCACAAACCAAATTGGGAGACGAAAAACTCTGGCCTCTCTCCATGCCTTGTTATGTCGGCAGTGAAGATGGCATAGTGCTGGCGCAATACGGCTCTTCCAATACTGGCAAAATGAAAACACTGTATCGCGAAGGCTTGAAGCGCCGTTACGGCAGTTTGATGCAGATTATTTCGGGAGTGCATTTCAATTTTTCATTCCCAGAAAGCTTTTGGGATGCACTGTATGGTGAACAAGATCCGCAAGCGCGCCAAGCAAGTAAATCGGCAGCCTATTTTGGTGTGATTCGGAACTATTACCGATTTGGTTGGTTGATCCCGTATCTGTTTGGTGCTTCACCGGCACTCTGCTCGTCTTTCTTGCAAGGGCGAAAAACCGACCTACCGTTTGAGTCGATTGGTAAAACGCTCTATTTGCCTTATGCCACATCACTACGTTTAAGCGATTTGGGCTACACCAACAGTGCACAAAGTGTACTGCAAATTGGTTTCAACAGCATTGAGCAGTATCTGCAAGGATTGAATGAAGCGATCCGCACTCCATCACAAGAATTTGCCAAACTTGGGGTGAAGGTTGAAGGGGAATATCGTCAGCTTAACAGCAACGTGCTGCAAATTGAGAACGAGCTGTATGCCCCCATTCGTCCGAAACGCGTGACACAAAGTGGTGAGCGCCCTTCACAAGCTTTGGCTCGTGCAGGGGTAGAATATATTGAAGTGCGATCGCTCGATGTGAACCCATTTAGTCCGATTGGCATTGATGAAGATCAGGTACGTTTCCTCGATCTGTTTTTAGCTTGGACTGCACTGTCGGACTCAGACCCTATGGATGGTTGTGAACTCGGCTGCTGGCGTGATAACTGGCGTAAAGTCGTGCTAGAAGGGCGTAAGCCGGGTCTGGAGCTCCAAATTGGTTGTCACGGTGAAGTGTTGACCTTGCAAGCGTGGGCAAAACGTGTATTTAGCGATTTACGGTTGATTGCTAAGACGATGGATGCAGCACTGGGTGGTACGTCTTATCAAGATGTGTGTGAGAAGTTAGAGAGCTGGATAGATAACCCCGATTTAACGCTCTCCGCTAAGATCCTCGCTGAGATTAAGCAGCATGGTGGTTTAGGTAAAACCGGTTGTGCTTTAGGTAACGAATATCGTGCTGCGAATTTACAGCATCAGTATCAATTTTATTCGCAAGCAGAAATGGAGCAGGAAGCCCGTCGTTCAACTGAAGCTCAGACACAGATTGAAGCGCAAGATACACTGAGTTTCGATGACTATTTAACGCACTATTTTGCGTACTTGCAGGCGGCGGTTTAAGGTTAGCAATACATTGGCGCGTAATGAAACGAGCCAGAGAGGAGAAAGGAAATGCCATTATTAGACAGTTTCACCGTCGATCATACTCGAATGAATGCGCCAGCAGTACGTGTAGCGAAAACCATGCAAACTCCCAAAGGGGATACCATTACGGTATTTGATTTGCGCTTTACCATGCCAAACAAAGATATTTTGTCTGAACGAGGCATTCATACTCTAGAGCATCTGTACGCAGGATTTATGCGTGCTCATCTCAATGGTGGTCAAGTGGAGATCATTGATATTTCGCCCATGGGCTGCCGTACGGGCTTCTACATGAGTTTGATTGGTGCGCCGACAGAACAACAAGTCGCGCAAGCTTGGTTAGCCGCGATGCAGGATGTGCTGAAAGTGGAAAGCCAAGACAAAATCCCAGAACTGAATGAATACCAGTGTGGCACTGCGGCAATGCACTCATTGGAAGAAGCTAAAGCGATTGCACAGAAAGTGATTGCGGCAGGCATCTCGGTTAACCGCAATGATGAGTTGGCATTGCCAGAATCCATGCTCAATGAGCTGAAAGTTCACTAAGCCGATTGCTGTATAGGTTATAGTGAACGTTAATCATGTAAAAAGCCCGAATGTTTGTTCGGGCTTTTGTTTTGGGTGATTAAGTTAAATCAAACAAGTTTTACTTTTCTTGGGTAAACCTTGACTAGCTTAATGCGATTCTCTTCCAGCTCTAAGATCTCCATTTTATGCTGTGCCACTTTCACACTGAGGTGGCTCGCGGGGATCTCTTCAAGGTGCTCTAGAATTAAACCATTCAAGGTTCGTGGGCCATCGGTGGGCAATTTCCACTTCAAGCTCTTGTTAATATCACGAATGTTGGCGCTCCCTTCAATTAAGAAGCTACCATCACCTTGTGGAGTAATTTCATCCGCTAAGCTTGGTGACATCGACGTAGTAAACTCACCAACGATTTCTTCCAAAATATCTTCTAACGTCGTTAAGCCGATGATTTCACCGTATTCATCCACGATTAAACCAATGCGTTCTTTATTACGTTGGAATTTGAGCAGTTGAACATTGAGCGGTGTGCCTTCAGGAATAAAATAGATCTCATCTGCTGCGCGCAGCAGCATTTCTTTATTAAAGTCGTTTTTCTCAAGCATAAAGCGTGAAGCTTCACGTAAGCGCAAAATCCCCACCACTTCATCAATCTTGTCACGGTACAGCACTACGCGCCCATGAGGGGAGTGTGCAAGCTGGCGAGTGATCGACTTCCAATCATCATTGATGTTGATGCCGGTGATCTCATTGCGCGGAATCATAATGTCATTCACGGTGACATGCTCAAGGTCGAGGATCGACAGCAACATATCTTGGTGACGGCGTGGGATAAGACCACCCGCTTCATTCACCACAGTTCGTAACTCTTCCGAGTTTAAGTGATCGCCTTTACCGTGTTTAGGTGAAATCCCGAGGATGCGGATCAAACCATTAGTAATGACATTGACGAATAAAACCAGTGGCGAAAGTAGCTTCATCAAGATCGTCAACAGCACACTGCTGGCGTAAGACACTCGCTCAGGATAAAGCGCAGCTAAGGTTTTGGGGGTTACTTCAGCAAACACCAAAATAACTAGCGTCAACGCGCCTGTGGCAATCGCAACACCTAAATCACCATACAAACGCATGCCAATAATGGTGGCAATCGCAGAAGCGAGGATGTTGACGAGGTTATTGCCAATTAAAATTAAGCCGATCAAACGATCTGGACGATCCAAGAGCTTCTCAACCCGCTTTGCGCCTTTATGGCCGCTATTGGCTAAATGCTTTAAGCGGTAACGGTTGAGAGCCATCATGCCGGTTTCAGATCCGGAGAAGTAGGCAGAAATAACAATGAGACACGCGAGTAGCGCAAATAAGATACCCGTTGATATGTCGTCCAAAACGCGAATTTTCCTTATGACAGAGTTCTAATTAAAGGCTGAATTTATTGTGAGTGTCAAATGACAGCTCGATGAATCTTGTTCAGCGCAAAATGATTTCACGTACAAAACGGCTACCGAAGTAAGCCAAGGTGAGTAAAGTGGCGCCCGCAACCGCAAACCAAGTGACTTTTTTACCACGCCAACCCTGACGATAGTGACCCCAGAGTAAAATAGAGTACACAATCCATGCCACAAACGAGAGGATACCTTTATGGGCTTTGCCTTGGGCAAACATATCCTGCACGAAGATAAACCCGGTGACTAACGTCCCCGTGAGCAGTAAGTTACCAATCAAAATGATTTTGAATAACTGACGCTCCACCATTAGCAGTGGCGGTAAATTGGGATTGATGGAAAACACCTTTTTTGCTTTGAGCTTATGATCTAACCAAGCTAACTGCAGTGCATATAAGGCACCGATGCTCAAGGTTGAGTAGGAGAATAGCGCTAATGAAATGTGCAACAGCAGTTTGGGGTCACTCTCTAGGTGAGTAATGAACGTCCCCGGTAAAAAGGTTGCAGCGGAAAGATTAATGGCAGAAAAACTATAGGCAACAGGCAGCAAAAACCAGAGTCGAGTTTTAAACATGGCAATGCTCATCACCAAAGAGATAATGAAACTGATTAAAGATGCCACATTGAGAATGCTCAGATTTTGCCCTGTGCCATGCAGAATCAAATCACTGAGTAACCAGCCATGAAAAAGTAGTGCAATCGCTGCACTGATAAACACGGTTTTCGCTCGGATCCCAGTTTGATTGACCAACCCGGGTACGATAGTCGCAATCGACAAGAGATATAACATCGCCGCGGCCATCGCGATTAAGTTGTCCATACCTGCCACATAGATAAGGGTTAAGTGGGCGAATTATACCTTGCTCTCCGCTAATGGGCTACTTTGGATCGTCTTCGTTTTTGAGAGGTTAGAGCACAAAAAGCCATTCAACAGTGACATTCGTGAATGTGAGCATTGGGTAACGGGTATGCCTGTCCGTTTGTCTAAGGTATACTCACGCCAATTTATCGCCGCTTAGCGAAGAGAAAAAAGATGTTTGAGAATTTAACCGATCGATTGTCCAAAACGCTGAAAAATATCAGCGGCAAAGGTCGTCTTACTGAAGACAACATTAAAGATACCCTGCGCGAAGTGCGCATGGCCCTGTTGGAGGCGGACGTTGCACTGCCTGTAGTACGTGATTTTGTCAATCGCGTTAAAGAAGGTGCTGTTGGTGTCGAAGTTTCTAAATCTCTGACTCCGGGTCAAGAGTTCATCAAAATCGTCCGTCAGCAGTTAGAGGCAGTGATGGGCGAATCCAACGAAGCGTTGAATCTTGCCGCTCAGCCACCTGCGGTTATTTTGATGGCCGGTTTGCAAGGTGCGGGTAAAACCACATCCGTAGGCAAACTCTCTAAGCTCCTAAAAGAGCGTGATAAAAAGAAAGTGTTGGTGGTTTCTGCGGACGTATATCGCCCTGCGGCGATCAAACAGCTCGAAACATTGGCCAATGATTTAGGCGTTGATTTCTTCCCGTCCACACCGGATCAAAAACCGATTGATATCGCTAACGCTGCAATTGATCACGCTAAGAAGAAATTCTACGACGTACTGATTGTCGATACCGCGGGTCGTTTGGCGATTGATGAGCAGATGATGGCAGAGATCCAGGCACTGCATAAAGCGATTAATCCGGTTGAAACCCTGTTCGTCGTCGATGCCATGACAGGCCAAGATGCGGCCAATACCGCGAAAGCATTTGGCGATGCATTACCACTGACGGGGGTCATCCTGACCAAGGTTGACGGTGATGCCCGTGGCGGTGCGGCGTTGTCGGTTCGTCATATTACCGGTAAGCCGATCAAATTTATCGGTGTCGGCGAGAAAACCGATGCGTTAGAGCCTTTCCACCCTGATCGTATTGCCTCACGTATTCTCGGTATGGGTGATGTTCTGTCGCTGATCGAAGATCTGCAACGCAACGTTGACCAAGAGAAAGCTGAAAAACTCGCGAAAAAATTCAAAGAAAAGAAAGGCTTTGATTTGGAAGATTTTCGTGAGCAGTTAGGTCAGATGAAAAACATGGGTGGCATGATGGGGATGCTCGATAAACTACCCGGTATGTCTCAACTGCCAGCCGATATGAAAGATAAAGTGGATGATCGTGTTTTCAAACAAATGGAAGCCATCATCAACTCAATGACCATGAAAGAGCGTCAAAACCCCGATCTCATCAAAGGCTCACGCAAAAAGCGGATTGCAGCAGGTTCAGGTACTCAAGTGCAAGACGTAAACCGCCTGCTCAAGCAATTTACCCAGATGCAGAAGATGATGAAGAAAATGCAACAAGGTGGCATGAAAGGCATGATGCGTAACATGCAAGGCCTGATGGGCGGTGGTGGCCGTGGTGGTTTCGGCGGCGGTTTCTTCGGTCGTTAATTCACTCGCACGCAACCGCTTGAGTGTTCAGTGAACTTTCCAATTTGTTAACTGAATCACGGTAATTTGTAGCGCTTTAAGCTGGCGAAAAAGTAGCTAAACCCCTTGCAAAGCCTCGGAATAAGAGTAAAATCCCGAGGCTTTATTTTGGCACGAGACCCTAAACTGATTTTGTGAATTTTTTGCAAAGTGGTTTTCGGGGTTAATTTTATTTTTGAAAAGCAAAGAGGACGACATGGTAACCATTCGTTTGGCACGTCACGGCGCGAAAAAGCGTCCATTCTATCAAATCGTTGTAGCTGATAGCCGCAACTCAGCAACTGGCCGTTTCATCGAGAAAGTAGGTTTCTTTAACCCTACTGCTACTGGTCAAGAAGAAGGCCTGCGTCTAGACCTAGATCGCGTGAACCACTGGGTTTCACAAGGCGCATCTCTGTCTGATCGCGTAGCACAGCTAGTTAAAACCGCTCAAAAAGCGGCTTAATTATTACTGTTAAGTAGTAACTAGTTTATGTCGATGAAAGGTAAAGAGACGATGGGCAAGCAAAACGAAAGATTGGTTGTGGGAAAATTAGGTTCTTCTTACGGCATTCGTGGCTGGCTTAAAGTTTTTTCCTACACAGACAATCCAGAAAGTATTTTTGATTACAGCCCTTGGTTTATTGACCAAAAGGGTGAGTGGGTTGAGTACAAAGTAGAAGGCTGGAAACGCCACAACAAAGGTTGGGTAGTAAAACTTCAAGGGCTTGACGTTCGTGAAGATGCACACCTGCTGACTAACTTTGAAATTGCTATTGACCCTGCATCACTACCAGAATTGTCAGAAGATGAATTCTACTGGCGTGAATTGTTTGGTATGCAAGTAGTGACCACGAACGGCTACGACCTTGGTGTTGTAACCGATATGATGGAAACTGGCTCCAACGATGTTCTCGTGGTGAAAGCGAATCTGAAAGATGCTTTCGGCCAAAAGGAACGGTTAATTCCGTTTCTTGAAGAGCAAGTGATCAAAGTTGTTGATCGCCAAGCTCAACGGATCGAAGTTGACTGGGATCCTGCGTTTTAACTCTTAAAATCGAATAAGCGAGGAAACATGTGGGTTGGCATAGTTAGCCTATTTCCTGAAATGTTCCGCAGCGTTACCGATTTTGGAGTAACAGGTCAGGCGGTTAAAAAAGGGTTGTTGTCAGTTGAAGCTTGGAATCCTCGTGATTTCGCTCATGACAAACGTCGCACTGTCGATGATAAACCTTACGGTGGCGGTCCCGGCATGTTGATGATGGTGCAACCTTTGCGCGATGCCATCCATGCTGCGAAACAAGCGTCACCGGGTAAGACGAAAGTGATTTACCTCTCTCCGCAAGGTCGAAAACTCGACCAACAAGGTGTGGAAGAGCTGGCGCAAAACCAGAATTTGATTCTGATTTGCGGTCGCTATGAAGGGGTGGATGAACGCATTATTGAATCTGAAGTTGACGAAGAGTGGTCAATTGGGGATTTCGTAATGACGGGTGGGGAACTCCCAGCCATGACGTTGATTGATTCGGTCTCGCGGTTTATTCCGGGAGTATTGGGGGATTTTGCGTCAGCAGAAGAAGACTCTTTTGCTAATGGTTTGTTGGATTGTCCTCACTACACGCGTCCTGAAGTATTGGATGGAAGAGAGGTGCCTGTGGTACTGAAATCTGGCAATCATGAGGATATTCGTCGTTGGCGACTCAAGCAGTCGCTTGGCCGTACCTGGCTTAGAAGACCGGAGCTCCTGGAAAACCTAGCTCTGACTGACGAACAGGAACAATTACTGGCCGAGTACATTAAAGAGACTCAGCATCAGTAACCTATTAAATTTAGTATCAGTTTATTCTAGGAATTTAAACAATGAGTAACATCATCAAGGCTCTAGAACAAGAGCAAATGAAACAAGACCTGCCTCAATTTGCACCAGGCGACACTGTTGTGGTTCAAGTTAAGGTAAAAGAAGGTGATCGTGAGCGTCTACAGGCTTTTGAAGGCATCGTAATCGCAATCCGTAACCGTGGTCTGCACTCAGCATTCACCGTTCGTAAAATTTCTAACGGTGAAGGTGTTGAGCGTACGTTCCAAACTCACTCTCCAGTAGTTGATAGCATCGAAGTTAAGCGTCGCGGTGCAGTACGTCGTGCCAAACTGTACTACCTGCGTGACCTATCTGGTAAAGCTGCTCGTATCAAAGAGAAGCTGGCTAAGAAGTAATGCTAGAACTCTCGTTCTCGTAGTAAAAAGCGGAGCCC
>JBOFIW010000051.1:0-2556 GCA_051650365.1 Vibrio sp.
GTTTGAACGTGATGGAAAACCTACTGGCAGCGAACCCAGATGTTCAAGCGGTTTTCGCGCAAAACGATGAAATGGCGTTGGGCGCACTGCGTGCGATTCAAGCGTCAGGCAAGTCTGTGATGATTGTTGGTTTTGATGGCACCGATGATGGCATCGCAGCGGTAGAGCGCGGTCAATTAGCAGCCACTGTCGCACAACAGCCAGATATGATCGGCGCAATTGGTATTGAAACCGCCGACAAAATGCTCAAGGGTGAAAAAGTGGAAGCTTATATCCCTGTGGCTCTGAAAGTGATTGCGAAGTAATCAGCTCTTTCCCTCCTCACATGAGGAGGGAAAACCGAGTGGTTTACGGGTTTTACTTCCCTCGCTTTGCCTAAATAACTAGAAAGGGGATCAGCCATTAAACCACTCTGTTTTTCCTCATTAATACAAAGGATAACCGTATGAATAAGTTGGTGGTTCTGGGTAGCGTCAATGCAGATCATGTGCTGCAAGTGCCTTCATTTCCTCGCCCCGGAGAAACCCTACACGGGCGTAATTATCAAGTCATTCCTGGCGGAAAAGGGGCAAACCAAGCGGTTGCCGCCGCACGTATGCAAGCGGATGTGGGTTTTATCGCCTGTGTTGGTGATGATTCGTTTGGCATTAATATTCGTGAAAGTTTTAAGTTAGATGGTATTAATACGGCGGGCGTGAAGTTGCAACCGAACTGCCCAACCGGTATTGCGATGATTCAAGTCTCAGACAGTGGTGAGAACAGCATCTGTATTTCTGCAGAAGCCAATGCCAAGCTGACGGCTGCTGCGATTGATTCTGATCTAACGGCGATTCGTGATGCACGTTATCTGCTGATGCAATTGGAAACGCCGCTTGATGGAATTTTAAAAGCGGCACAAGAAGCGAAAGCGGCCAAAACCAATGTGATTCTTAACCCTGCGCCTGCCCACGAATTGCCTGATGAGCTGCTGAAGTGTGTAGATCTGATTACACCGAATGAAACGGAAGCGGAAGTACTTACCGGAATTACGGTCTCGGATGATGCCAGCGCGCAGCAAGCGGCAGACGCTTTACACTGTAAAGGCATTGAGATTGTGATCATTACTCTTGGCTCAAAGGGCGTGTGGCTGAGTCAAAATGGTCGCGGGCAACGAATTCCTGGTTTTATGGTGAAAGCCACGGACACCACCGCCGCAGGTGATACCTTTAACGGTGCATTGGTGACTGGCTTGTTGCAAGAAATGCCTCTAGAATCAGCCATTAAGTTTGCCCATGCTGCTGCCGCAATCTCGGTAACACGCTTTGGTGCGCAAACCTCGATTCCCACTCGTGCGGAAGTTGATGCCTTTTTAGCAGAACACTCATAGGAGAAAACACATGGCCACCATGAAGGATATCGCTCGACTTGCTGGCGTCTCCACTTCAACCGTAAGCCATGTGATCAATAAGAGTCGTTTTGTGAGTGATGAAATTGCTGAGCGGGTGAATAACGCCGCTCAGCAACTCAATTACGCCCCCTCCGCCCTCGCGCGTAGCCTCAAAATGAACCGTACCAAAACCATCGGCATGCTAGTGACCACTTCAACCAACCCATTTTTTGGCGAAGTGGTAAAAGGCGTAGAGCGCAGCTGTTATCACCAAGGCTACAACCTAATCTTGTGCAATACCGAAGGGGATAACCAACGCATGAAAGCCAGCATCAATACCTTGCTGCAAAAGCGTGTCGATGGTTTGCTGCTGATGTGTTCAACCCTTGAAGGAGAACGGTTGGATGTGTTTGACCGTTATCCCGATATTCCTGTTGTCGTAATGGACTGGGGCCCCATTTTGTTTGCCAGTGACAAAATTCAAGACAACTCACTGCAAGGTGGCTACATGGCGGCCAATCACCTAATTGAGTGCGGACACAAAGAAATTGGTTGTATCACAGGGCCTTTGATTCGCCATCAAGCGCAAATGCGTTATGAAGGCTATAAGCGAGCATTGTCGGAAAAGGGAATTGCCATCAACCCAGATTGGATTGTTGAGTCTGACTTTGAATGTGAAGGTGGCTACCAAGCTTTTGAAAAGCTGTATGAGCGTGGAAAACTGCCAAGCGCACTGTTTGTGTGTAACGACATGATGGCGATGGGGGTGATTCAAGCGGCTAACCAGCGAGGTTTGCGAGTACCGAGCGATCTTTCCCTGATTGGTTACGATGATGTGCATATTGCTAAGTTTATGACCCCTGCGTTAACTACCATCCATCAGCCTAAGTACCGTCTCGGCAAAGCCGCTGTGGATACCTTGCTGTATCGCTTGGAAAACCCAGACACCACGGCGCAAGTTGTGCAATTAGAGCCGACTTTAGTGGTGCGTAGTAGCGTGTGTAAACGCGGTTAACCCTCCTCCTCTCTCTATTGTTCTAATTTATGATCCAAGCCAATCGAAGAGGACAAATGTCCTCTGGCTATTCGGTTTGCCCCTCTATAGTGTAAAAAACAGAACGATGAGGATAGAACACCATGGACTTGATGACTTTTTTTGATATTAACCACACCCTAGTCAATATTCCGAT
>JBOFIW010000052.1:0-15068 GCA_051650365.1 Vibrio sp.
TACATCTCAATCAATTGGCTTTGCACAATATTGACTGGGCGGCTCAGGGCATTATCGCTCGTGGCGTGAGCTTACAGATCAAGCAACCGGTTTGGGAGTCACCACAACAGTTGCTACCGTATGGCAAAATCCAATTTTCCGCGAACCAGATCACCATTGATGGTGAAGCCTTTGATCAAGTACTGGTGGATGCCAATTATCAAGCACAAGATAGCACTGTATATGGATTCTCGTTCAACTGGCAGCAAAGTCAGATATCAGGGCAAGCAGAGCAGTACCCTGAAGGCTGGTCCCTGATCAATGTCACCATTAACAGGCTTAAGCTGAACTTCGATCAGTGGCAAAACCATCCACTGTGGAAGAAAATCATTCCCCAAATTCATCACATTAATAGCTTGGATCTGCTTAACGGCCAGCTCACAGTAAATGGCGTTGAATGGGAAAATCTCAATCTCTCCGTGGAGGATTACCTCTTACAGCAAGGTTTCTGGCAACAGCAACAAGGCTATCTTTCTTTGAATGCCGATTCCGTCCAGTGGTTAGCCGCACAATGGGTAGAACCTAATGCCGAGCTCACTTTTACTCCGCATGGCATTGAAATTGATGGTCATACTCAAGTGTGGCAAGGGGATGTTCAACTCAAAGGTAAACTTTCAGAAACAAGCCTCTATCTTTCTCAACTCACCATCAGTGGAGTGAAATGGATCGCCGAGCGACCAGAAGATCTACTGCCCTTTACGCAGGGGCTGCCCACTTGGCAAAATGTCAGCATTGATAATCTGGATATCAATAACCTACAAATCATCCAAACAGTTAACCGACCTTTTTGGCAAGTCTCAGGCCTGAATGCCGATGGCCAACGTTTGCAGTGGGTTAAAGACGGTCAGTGGGGGTTTTGGCAAGGCAAGCTTGCGGTGACGGCGAACAGTGCCAGCTATGCCGGAATTCTTAGCACGCAAAGCGTCCTCAATATGCACAGTGAACAGGGGGTGTGGCAGCTTACACGCGCTTTCCTTCCATTAGAACGCGGTTATATTGAAGCGCAAGCAAAATGGGATTTATCGTCACTCAGTGCGCCTTGGCAGCTCTCTCTTGATATGGATTCATTTCCGATTGCTCCTCTACAGTATTGGTTAAAGCTGCCGTTTGGCCTTGAAGCATTGGCCGATATCAGCCTGACAGCACAAGGCATGGCAGGCGATCGCAACATGCTAGCGCATTCACTGGATGGAGAATCACAACTGAGTTTACGCCAGGGATTAATGTCACTACGTAGTAATAACACAGTAATCACCCAACCTTTTGAACTGGATGCTCTCTCGGTTAGTGCCGATAGGGGGCGAATTACCATCACGCCAACACCACTGAAAGGTGTTGGCATGCAAGCAATGTTAAGTGGCAATACAGATCTACTCACACCAGAGCAAGGTGAGTGGCAACTGGACATCAAGCAGTCTTGGGCCGATCAATGCCTTGGTTTCATTTGGGATTTCAAACAAGCTGAGTTGACAAGTAAGGATTGTCGCAGCACACATTAATACGCTACGACGTTCTCGTTAAGATGATATTTGAGCTAAGACGACTTCTGAGCAATCAAGGCTTTATAGTTAGGAATTAGCATGTAAGTACCCGTAAATTCGATCGCTTCTACATTGCCGCTGGAGATAATTACCCGTACCACAATACGCGCTTTTCGTCCCGACTCTAAGCGATCCAAATCGCCGCTAATCCCATCAAGCGAAGTAGCAGCGACAGGGTTTTGCACCACAGGGTGACGATAGCGAATATGACTATCCACCAACACGATATCACCATGCAGATCGCGCTCACGCATTAACAGCCATGCCATGCCCCAACCAGTCAATGTTGCGAGGGTAAACGCCGAACCAGCAAATAAGGTGTTATGTGGGTTGAGGTTGGGGTTGAGCTGTGCGCAACACTGAAATTGATAACCGGTATATTGCTGAATTTTGATGCCCATTTTGTCGCTGATCGGGATCTGTTTTCCCCAACGATCTTGCAGTTCAGTACACCACTCTGGTTTACGCAATACATTGGCCATCGGATCGAGGGTTTTTACCATTTGTTGATGACGCACTGGGCCACGTTCATCGGTCAACTCACCACGCCGCTCAAAGCCATTTTTGGCATAAAATGGAATCGCATCTTCGCGGGCATTGCACACTAAACGCTTAGCCCCTTCTTGTCGCGCTAAGGACTCCAAGGCGACCAAAATTAAAGACCCCATACCTTTAGAGCGACGATTGGCTTTCACCGCCATATAGCGAATTTGCCCTTCACAATCGGGGGTAATGTAGAGTCGTCCAATCGCAATAGGATAGCCACGGCTATCAACAATCATCCGGTGGTGACTCATCGAATCGTATTCATCACGCTCAGAACCAATCGGCATCCGCCACGGTTCGCGCAACATCTGCCAACGAAAATGGAAATACTTATTGAGTTGGTTATCCGTTGTTGGCGTAATAAGTTTGAACATACTCAATCCCTGAATACACGCCTTTATTAAGTTAAGGCGCTTGTTGTCATTTAATTTGCGATCAAACGCGAGTTATACCTGTAGCCAAAATGTTACTGGTCCATCATTGACCAGAGATACCTTCATATCCGCCGCAAAGCGTCCACGTTCCGTTGGCAAAACCTGCGAGCAATGGTCTGAAAAGTAATCATATAACCGCTCAGCCTCTTGTGGAGCAGCACCGCGTGAAAATCCGGCGCGAGTACCTTTTTTGGTGTCGGCAGGCAGCGTAAATTGCGATACCACTAACACACTGCCACCCACCTCTTTCACGCTCAGATTCATTTTGCCTTCGTTATCTTCAAATACTCGATAACTCGTTACGCGTTCAACTAAGCGTTTGGCTTTGGCTTCATCATCTTCACGTTCGACACCAAGCAGCACTAAAAGTCCCTTATCTATTGCGCCGACCACTTCACCATCAACCCGTACTGCGGCCTCACTCACTCTTTGGATCAGGGCTATCACTCTGTTTTTCCTCTACTTCATTCTTTAGTGATGGCGCAAAGTGTAGCATGTCTTGCGAGTCACTCCAGTGTTCACGTTCGCCGAGTGCCGCGGTGACTTCCGCCCCCACCAACACAATCAGCCAACATAAATACACCCAAACAAACAAGATAGGAATCGCAGCAAGTGCGCCGTATATCAACTGATAAGAAGGAAACTGTGTGATGTAGGCGGCGAAGCCTTTTTTACTCAGTTCAAACAACACTGCGGCAATCAAAGCCCCCGCCATAGCATGATTTAAATGCACCTTTTTATTCGGCACCAACAGATACAACCCCACAAATGCACCATACGAGAGTACAAAAGGCAGCCAGCGTAAAAAGAGGTTGTACGCACTATATAGTGCTTCATTATTAAGGATTTTCAGTGAAGTGATGTATGAGGTCGCCGCAATACTTGCCCCCACTAAAATTGGACCAAGCGTTAAAATCATCCAGTACATCGAAAACGAAAAAACCGCTCGGCGCTTACGTTGTACTCGCCAAATATAGTTTAGATTTTTATCAATATTGGAGATCAACATGATGGCAGCGACGAACAGAAAGGCACCACCCACGGCGGTCATTTTCCCTGTGTTGGCGACAAATTCCATCAAAGTAGTTTTCACCACTTCACCCGCTGCCGGTACAAAATGAGTGATCACGAAATCTTGGATCACATCACCTACGTTGGCGAATATCGAAAAAGAAGAGAGGATCGACAGCAAAACTGTCAGCATCGGCACCATAGACAGCAAGGTGATATAAGCCAGATAACCCGCATTCACATTCACTCGGTCATGATTCATGCGTATGAGCAAATAGCGAGCAAAATACACGGCTTGTCGGCTGCGCAATCCAATCAGAGAGTGGGGTAATTTCATAGCTCATCCTTGTCAGTTAATTGAACTTATCCTGCCACGGATAAGGTGGTTAACACAAATGCCACTCGTTGCTCAATCGGTGCCATCGGCACATCAATACACTCGTAACCCAGTTCTGAGTAAGTCTTCATTAACCTATGATGAATTTGCAGTGCTTCTTCTAGTGAGTATGGACGTACTTCGTCTTGTTGATAAGTGCTTGAGTTGGGTTCACACATCAACACTTGCGGATAATAGCCCAAACTCGCTGACCAATATTTAGCAGGTACAGTCAACTCTGCGCCCAGTAAGTACGCACAAACATCAGGAATCGCACGATCCAAAAACACCATTGATTCGCTCTGTACAGACCGTTTTTGCACCAGCATGGCGTCATAGCAAAGAGCCGCAAACGCAGGCAAATCATGCCAAGGCAAAATACCACTTTCTTTTAAGCTTTCCAGCTCAATTAACTGACGAGGAATTTCGGGAAAAACCTTATAACCATGTGCAGCCAACGCATCGAGTAGAGTCGTTTTTCCTGCACCGGGGCCACCTGAAATAATCACGAGTGACATGGTATTCCTTTTCTTTTAGCGGCAAAAAATAAAGCCCCTAACTGATAACAGCTAAGGGCTTAGATAACTTATCAAGTCAGAAGACGAGAATCAGTGATTACTTCGCATCACGTGAAGCGCGCTTACGATCGTTTTCGGTCAGGAAGCGTTTACGGATACGAATGCTCACTGGGGTTACTTCTACCAGCTCATCATCATCAATGAACTCAAGAGCCTGTTCTAGAGACATGATGATTGGTGGCGTGAGAACCTGTGCATCATCAGTACCAGAAGCACGAACGTTAGTCAGCTGCTTACCTTTTAGTGGGTTTACCGTCAGGTCGTTATCACGGCTGTGAATACCGATCACCATACCTTCGTAAACTTCCACACCGTGGCCAATGAACATACGGCCACGCTCTTGCAGGTTGAACAGTGCGTTAGTCAGTGCTTTACCCGTACCGTTAGAAACCAGTACACCGTTAACACGTTGACCGATTACACCGCCTTTGTGTGGGCCGTAGTGGTCAAAAGTATGGTACAGCAGACCTGAACCTGAAGTCAGAGTCATGAATTCAGTTTGGAAACCGATCAGGCCACGAGAAGGCATCACGAAATCCATACGAATACGGCCTTTACCATCTGGAGACATGTCTTTCAGCTCACCTTTACGTATGCCGATTTTCTCCATGATGCCGCCTTGGTGCTCTTCTTGCACGTCGATGGTTACCGTTTCAAACGGTTCCATCAGCTGACCGTCTTCGTGCTTCAGGATAACTTCAGGACGAGATACTGCCAGTTCAAAACCTTCACGACGCATGTTCTCGATCAGGATCGACAGGTGAAGTTCACCACGACCTGAAACACGGAATTTGTCTGGGTCTTCAGTTTGTTCAACACGCAGTGCTACGTTGTGTACCAGCTCTTTTTCCAGACGCTCAAGGATGTTACGTGAAGTCACGAACTTACCTTCTTTACCCGCGAATGGAGAGGTGTTCACTTGGAACGTCATGGTTACCGTTGGCTCATCAACGCTCAATGGTGGAAGTGCTTCAAGCATGTTCACATCACAGATGGTGTCAGAAATTTTCAGTTCACCCAAACCTGTAACAGCAACGATGTCGCCAGCTGTCGCTTGGTCAGTTTCAGAACGTTGCAGACCAAGGTAGCCCAGCACAGTACCGATCTTACCGTTACGTTTCTTACCATCAGCACCGATAACAGTCACTTGTTGGTTTGGTTTTACTTTACCGCGCTTGATACGGCCAACACCGATAACACCAACGTAAGAGCTGTAATCCAGCTGAGAAATTTGCATTTGCAGTGGGCCATCAAGGTCAACTTGTGGCGCAGCAACGTTATCAACGATTGCTTGGAACAGTGGTTCCATGTTTTCGCCAGTTTCGCCTTCAACCAGTGTTGCCCAACCGTTCAGAGCAGAAGCATATACCACTTGGAAGTCAAGCTGTTCGTCAGTCGCACCTAGGTTGTCGAACAGGTCAAATACCTGATCCATAACCCAATCAGGACGTGCGCCCGGACGGTCAATTTTGTTAATAACAACGATTGGCTTCAAACCGTGAGCAAACGCTTTTTGGGTTACGAAGCGAGTTTGTGGCATCGGGCCATCTACTGCGTCAACGATCAATAGAACAGAGTCTACCATCGACATAATACGCTCAACTTCGCCACCGAAGTCCGCGTGTCCCGGGGTGTCTACGATGTTGATGCGGTAGTCATTCCAGTTGATAGCGGTGTTTTTCGCCAGAATGGTAATACCACGCTCTTTTTCAATGTCGTTCGAGTCCATGACTCGCTCTTCAACATCACCGCGAGACTCTAACGTGCCGGATTGCTGGAGCAGTTTGTCAACCAGGGTAGTCTTACCGTGGTCAACGTGCGCGATAATCGCGATGTTTCTTAATTTTTCAATTTGCGGAGTGGTCATCGGGGTTTGCTTCACTTTTCATTGAGGCTGGCTGCCAAAGCAGTCGCCGAACATGGTTCAAAAACGGCCAATAATGTACCAGATTTTAGCGAAAAACCTAGAAATATGTGATCTGTCGCGCTGAAATCGCCGTTTTTTTCTTCATTTTGCTCGCAATGGTTAGCTATCTGAGGCTTTTCAACCACCTGAGTCATTGACAACCTCAGTAATTAAGCGCGAAATAGCAAACGTTTGGTTAAACATGGTGCACAGCAATCAGACAATGCACCATCAAAGTGCAAATTGGGATCTTTTTGGTGCAATCACGCTTCGAAAATCAATAAACACTTAACCAAAACCATGATTTATATTGCATTTATAAACATGGCACACTTTTCGCTTAAGTATTATCAGCATCGGTTACCCTTAGTACAACGTAGTAATCTTTGCCAATTTTATTTAAGGCTCGAGCCCATACCGTTTATTAACACCGGAGGTTATCCAAGATGTCAGTAGAAAATGTTCTATCGCTGATCCAAGAAAACGAAGTTAAGTTTGTTGACCTGCGTTTTACCGATACTAAAGGTAAAGAGCAGCACATCTCTATCCCTGCTCACCAAATCGATGCTGACTTCTTCGAAGACGGTAAAATGTTCGATGGTTCATCTGTTGCAGGTTGGAAAGGTATCAACGAATCCGACATGGTAATGATGCCAGACCCATCAACTGCTGTGCTCGATCCATTTACTGAAGATGCTACGCTGAACATCCGTTGTGACATCTTAGAACCGGCGACAATGCAAGGTTACGATCGTGATCCACGTTCTATCGCAAAACGTGCCGAAGAATACATGCGCTCTACTGGTATCGCCGACACTGTTCTTGTTGGTCCAGAGCCAGAGTTCTTCCTGTTTGACGATGTGAAATTCGCAACCAATATGTCTGGTTCATTCTTCAAGATTGACGACGTAGAAGCAGCATGGAACACAGGCACTGAATACGAAGATGGTAACAAAGGTCACCGTCCTGGCGTAAAAGGCGGTTACTTCCCAGTAGCTCCCGTTGACTCATCACAAGACATCCGTTCAGCGATGTGTTTGATCATGGAAGAAATGGGGTTGGTTGTGGAAGCGCACCACCACGAAGTAGCAACAGCAGGCCAGAATGAAATCGCAACTCGCTTCAACACACTGACTGTGAAAGCGGATGAAATCCAAATCTACAAGTACGTGGTTCATAACGTGGCTCATGCATTTGGCAAAACCGCGACATTCATGCCTAAGCCTCTGGTTGGCGACAACGGTTCAGGTATGCACGTTCACCAATCTCTGGCGAAAGATGGCGTTAACTTGTTTGCAGGTGACAAGTACGGCGGCCTGTCTGAAATGGCGATCTACTACATCGGTGGTATCATCAAGCACGCTCGTGCGCTGAACGCAATCACTAACCCATCCACCAACTCATACAAGCGTCTGGTTCCTCACTATGAAGCACCAGTAATGCTCGCTTACTCTGCGCGTAACCGTTCGGCGTCTATCCGTATCCCTGTGGTGCCAAGCCCGAAAGCACGTCGTATCGAAGTTCGCTTCCCAGATCCAGCAGCAAACCCATACTTGGCGTTTGCAGCTATGCTGATGGCAGGTCTTGACGGTATCAAGAATAAGATCCATCCAGGAGAAGCAATGGATAAAGATCTGTACGATCTACCAGCAGAAGAAGCGGCAGAAATTCCAAAAGTGGCAGAGTCTCTACAACAAGCTCTGCAATACTTGGATGCAGATCGTGAGTTCCTCACTGCAGGTGGTGTGTTCTCTGACGATTTCATCGACTCTTACATCGAACTGAAAACCAAAGATGTAGAGCGCGTGAACGTAGCAGTTCATCCACTAGAGTTCGAACTGTACTACTCAGTTTAATTCTCAGTCTGTGTAAAAGGTAACTTAGGTTACATCAATATTTAGGCTCGCCTCGCAGGCGAGCCTTTTGCGTATTTAGTCCTCTCATGGTTCGTTTTAACATGTAGCTTACAAATTTCATCATGGGTATAAACCCATAATCCATAAGCGAAACGCTCATACAGTTTGAGGTGATATATGCAATCGTCTCGTTCCCTTTGGCTGCTCATTAGTTTGCTATGGGTTCCTCAGCTCGTCGCACAAAATGTCTATACTTGGGTCGATGACCATGGCGTTCGTCACTTTAGTGACAGCCCACAAAGTGACAAAGCGAAATCCATCCATTTACCGGATTATGAAGCTCAAGCCCCAGCACCAAGTTTTGACTCAACTCAACCAGTTGCCGCAGAAACGAAGACAGAAGTCGAACTCAGTAATGTAGCTCCCACTACCACAGAGCAAACCGATGTAAAACCGCCAGAACCCCAAGCGCTTGAGCCGTTAAAAGTCACGTTAATCTCTCCAAAACATGACGACACCATACGCAGTAACAGTGGCATCATCAGCATTCGTTCAGAACTCAATCGAAAACTCGCGGTTGGTGAACAACTGCAATTGATGATGGATGGTCGGCCTTATGGCGCCCCCACCAACCAACCGATATGGGAATTAAAAAACATCGATCGCGGAACTCATACCTTCACTATTCAAGCGATTGAAAACGGCAAGATTATTGCATCTTCCTCGATTATCACGGTGCATCTGCATCGAGCGACAGTGAAATAACCAATAAGATGTGACCACTCGCTCGATTGCTTAGGGAATTGCTCTTTTGGTTTGCACTCCCTTGCGTCATACTGATGTTGCAATGCACCAATTTTGTGCATTGCAACATCAAACTAGATTATCGAGTGAGAATAAGTGTGAGCGCAGAACTGAGCCAAACTATCATCAATAATCAGGTCACATCGGTATTTATTCTCGATGAGTCACTGGTGATCCGTTACGCAAATCCTGCTGCGGAGCAGTTGTTTTCACAAAGTGCAAAGCGTTTACTCAACCAACAGCTTCAACAACTCGTACAGCACTCATCGCTCGATCTCCAATTGCTCACCCAACCACTACAAAGTGGGCAAAGCATTACTGATAGTGATGTCACCTTAGTGATTGATGGCAAACCATTACTGCTCGAAGTCACGGTAAGTCCAGTCTCTTGGCAAAAAGAGTTACTGTTACTGGCTGAAATGCGTACCATCGGACAGCAACGCAGACTGACTCAAGAGTTGAATCAACACGCCCAGCAACAAGCTGCCAAGCTATTGGTCAGAGGGTTAGCTCACGAAATCAAGAATCCATTGGGGGGTCTGAGAGGCGCGGCACAGCTCTTAGAACGTATGCTGCCCGACCCTGCTCTCACCGAATATACTCAGATCATTATTGAGCAAGCTGATCGCTTACGAAGCTTAGTGGATCGTCTATTAGGACCACAGCGCCCAGGAGAGAAAAAGCGGGAAAATCTGCACCTAATTTTGGAAAAAGTACGTCAACTGGTTGAATTAGAAACCGGTGAGAATCTTACGTTTGAACGCGACTATGACCCAAGCCTGCCCAACATCTTGATGGACACAGACCAAATCGAGCAAGCATTACTAAACATTGTCAGTAATGCAGCTCAGATCTTAGTGAATCAACCGCATGGCGTGATCACTCTACGCACCAGAACGGCGCATCAAGCCAATATTCATGGTCAGCGCTATAAACTCGCGGCCAGCATTGAGATTATCGACAATGGCCCTGGTATTCCTCCCGAACTGCAAGACACTTTGTTTTATCCAATGGTTAGTGGGAGAGAGGGGGGCACCGGTCTAGGGCTGTCCATTTCACAAAACCTGATTGATCAACATCAGGGAAAAATCGAGGTGCAAAGTTGGCCAGGCCGCACCACATTTACCATTTATTTACCCATTTTGAATTGCTATTAAGGACTGTCTATGAGTAGAGGATACGTTTGGGTTGTTGATGATGATAGTTCCATCCGCTGGGTAATGGAGAAAACCCTCTCTTCCGCCAATATAAAATGTGAAACCTTTGCCGATGCAGAAAGTGTGCTCTTGGCGCTTGAGCGTGAGACTCCGGATGTCTTGGTGTCCGATATTCGCATGCCGGGCATGGATGGCATTACCCTACTCAATCAAGTACATGAGCGTATTCCTGAACTCCCAGTGATCATCATGACCGCACATTCTGATTTGGATGCCGCGGTCAACGCATACCAACAAGGTGCGTTTGAGTACCTTCCCAAACCTTTTGATGTGGATGAAACGCTCACTTTGGTTGAACGAGCGATTGCTCACGGTCAAGAACAACGCAAAGCTTCCCACCGTCCCAGTGAAAGTTATTCTGCCCCAGAAATCATCGGTGAAGCTCCAGCAATGCAAGAAGTGTTTCGTGCTATCGGCCGACTATCACGTTCTTCAATTTCTGTACTAATCAATGGTGAGTCCGGCACGGGCAAAGAACTGGTTGCCCATGCACTGCATCGGCACAGCCCTCGTGCCCAAAAACCGTTTATTGCACTAAACATGGCTGCGATACCAAAAGATCTGATCGAATCTGAACTGTTTGGTCATGAAAAAGGAGCCTTTACGGGAGCCAATACAGTACGACAAGGCCGTTTCGAACAGGCCAACGGCGGCACTTTATTTCTCGATGAAATTGGTGATATGCCACTCGATATTCAAACTCGACTATTACGTGTTTTGGCTGATGGTCAGTTTTATCGTGTCGGTGGACATGTTGCACTCAAAGTAGATGTCAGGATTGTCGCAGCAACCCACCAAAATCTAGAGAGACTCGTCCACCAAGGTAAATTTCGTGAAGACTTATTCCATCGGCTCAACGTTATCCGGATCCATATTCCTTCTTTACGGGAACGCCGGCAGGACATCGAAAAACTCACTAAGCATTTTCTTACACTTGCAGCCAAAGAATTAAGCGTTGAGATGAAAACACTCAACCCAAAAACCGTTGATGTTCTCACCAAGTTAGATTGGCCGGGGAATGTACGTCAGCTAGAAAACATGTGCCGCTGGCTCACGGTAATGGCAAGTGGGAGTGAAGTTCTACCAAGTGATCTTCCTTCCGAATTATTATCAGAAAAAAAAGCCAATCATTTTGATAGTGATATAAGTTGGCAAAAGCAATTAGATGCTTGGGCAAAATCAGCATTGGCTTCTGGTGAAACAGAATTACTTACTTACGCGCTCCCCGAGTTTGAACGTATACTTTTAGAAGCGGCGCTAAACCATACCAATGGACATAAACAAGAAGCCGCCAAGGTGCTGGGTTGGGGACGTAACACGCTAACACGTAAACTCAAAGAGTTGTACTAAGTGCTCGGTTAACGGCCTACCCAATATGACTGCACAGGATGTGAAAGGTAAGAGATGGGTATGCCACTCAATCGAAAAATACGCCTAAAAACTGCCATTATACTGCCATTTATCCTGATCTTTCTGTTCATGATTCTAGCCATGGCAGCAGTACAAACCTATCGCTATGAACAAACTGTGCAAGAACTTAGCACTAAGCAGCTCGCTTATCTGACCGATAGTATCACTCAACGCTTGTCAGATTTTTTGCATCGCCCGTTCTTTGCTAATCAAATGATGGCTTACAGTGTTGGTTTCCATCACCTATATCAACCTAACGATGTCAGTAAAATTGAAGACTTCATTCGTGCCACCGCCAAACCCGTTGGCCAAAATATCCCACAAATTGACGTATTGAGCTTTGGAGGACTCCAAGGAGAGTTCGTCGGTTTACGTAAAGATACATCCGAACAATACAGCTTAATGCTCAAAGATGGCCGTACCAATAATAAATTAGTGATCTATCAAACCCCTGTGATCGACCAAAATATCCGAACCATCATAGACAATTACGATCCACGCATTCGCCCTTGGTATATCCCCGTAGCAGAAAAGGCTACGCCACAATGGTCATCCATCTACACCAATATGGATGAAAAACAGGAGATCACACTCTCTGCGCTCAGCCCAATCTTTCAGAACAAAACATTTATTGGTGTAATGGTTTCTGATGTAAAACTCAATACGTTCAATCAATTCCTATTCGAACTAAAACAGCGTATGAATGCCGATGTTTATGTGATGGATGCTCAACAGCGCTTAATTGCCCATTCAAGCGATGGCAGCATAGTATCTTGGGGAACCTCCTCAACTCCAAAAGGAGAAAGACTTCTCGCCAGCGAAAACCGTAATCCGATCATTCGTCGTAGTGCTGAGAGATGGGCCGAACAGGGACTCGATGATGGTGTGTTTACCACTTATATCAACCAGCAACGATATTTCAATCAAGCCTCAACATTCAACGAGCAGTATGGTCTCACTTGGTATATTAGCGTGTCGATTGCTGAGCGAGACCTGCTTGGCAATCTACCTGAACACCAAAAAACCAGCTGGGTTATCGGCCTCTTAGTTAGTCTTATTGGACTGCTACTTGGCTTAGTCACATTAAATCGTGTGGCAAATCCTATTATCTCTACGGCATCTGCCGCTCGCCAGCTGGCCAATGGAAACTGGGCGGCAAGCATGCCTAAACCTGGTAGCATTTATGAAACAAGCATGCTCGTGCAGGCCTTTATTGAAATGACCAATAATCTTAAAGCCTCATTCAAAGCCTTACGCTCTCAATTGGTGCACGATTCATTGACCCAGTTACTCAGCCGTGAAGGCATGATTGAAAGCTGCGGTACACTCTCTCAGCTCAATGGTGGACTGATATTGGTCGGTATAGATAAATTCCGCGACATCAATGATAGTCTTGGCCATCATCAAGCGGATCAGCTACTCATCGCCATGGCACAGCGCCTCAAATTAACCTTTCCTGACCCAGCGCTGATTGCACGCATTGGCGGAGACGAATTTGCTATCTATCTACCTGAAATAAAAAAACAAGATTCCTTAAAAAAAGTGGCTACTGACATACTTAAACTGTTTACTTCCCCATTTAGCATGCCGAATGGCAACATCGCAGTGAACGTTTCAATTGGCATCGTGCACCTTAACCTTGAAGAGCCGAATATGATGGTCTGGTTACGCAATGGCAGTATTGCACTCAGCAATGCGAAAATCGACCATACCCATATCAGTTTCTATTCACCTGAAATGGCCAATATATCTCGCAAACGGATGCAAATGGTTACTCAGATAAAGCTAGCACTCGATAATCAAGAGTTTGTCCCCTTCTACCAACCGATAGTTGATTTACACAGTGGGGAAGTTTTAGGGGCCGAAGCGCTAGCCCGTTGGATTTCCCCAGAGCTTGGGCTAATCTCACCTATGGAATTCATTCCAATAGCAGAAGAAAGCGGATTAATTAGTGCTATTGGTGAACAAATTTTACGCCAAGCCTGTATTGATACGGTACAAGGCATTACAGATAAAAAATGGCCAGCCAGCTTTCATATCCATGTCAACTTATCAGTCAACCAACTCTCCCACCCAGATTTTATTGCACAGTTACACGGTGTACTGGAAGAGTCTAAGCTCAACCCCGCTAATTTAACTTTAGAAATTACAGAGTCACGCATTGTCGACAATGACCCAGTCATTTTAAACAATATGCTCGAACTGAAAAAATCGGGCATTCATATTGCCATTGATGACTTTGGTACGGGCTATAGCTCTCTTGCTTACCTACATAAACTGCCCTTTGATTGCCTCAAAATCGACCGTGAATTCATTGCTCAGCTAAGCAGTAATCATCTAGATAACAGTGTTGTCGCTGCAATTGTTAACATGACGCGCGGCTTTAAAGTAGAGCTAGTTGCAGAAGGCATTGAAACACAAGAACAGGTAGATTTACTCATTCAATTAAACTGCCCACGCGGGCAAGGCTTTCTATTCAGTAAACCTATCTCTTATCATGATTGGCCAACAGATCTGGTTAACATGAAGCAAAGTGAAACAAAATAAACTCTTTTCTAACCCTTAGTTAGCTGACAGCGAATGGATTGGTTTTTATACTTAACCGCAAATACTGATAAGGACAACAATAATGATAACTTCATCCATTCCTTTAACTGATTTGCATCGCCATCTTGACGGCAATATTCGTACTCAAACCATCCTAGAATTAGGACAAAAATTTGGGATTCCACTGCCCGCCTACACGATTGAAACCTTAACACCTTACGTTCAGATCGTCGAAGCAGAGCCATCACTTGTTGCTTTCTTATCTAAACTCGATTGGGGTGTTGCAGTACTAGGGGATCTCGATGCCTGTCGCAGAGTCGCTTATGAAAACATCGAAGATGCTCTCAATGCACGAATTGATTATGCAGAATTGCGATTCTCTCCCTACTACATGGCGATGAAACATGGTCTACCTATTGCAGGTGTAGTGGAGGCGGTAGTGGATGGAGCTCAAGCTGGTGTGCGTGATTTTGGCATCCAAGCTAACCTTATCGGCATCATGAGCCGCACCTTTGGCACCGATGCTTGCCAACAGGAACTCAACGCCATTCTAAGTCAGAAAAGTCACATTGTGGCGGTAGATCTGGCCGGAGATGAGCTGGGACAACCCGGTGACCGCTTTATCCAACATTTCAAACAAGTCAGAGATGCAGGATTACAGATTACCGTCCATGCAGGTGAAGCGGCAGGTCCTGAAAGCATGTGGCAAGCCATTAAAGAGCTTGGCGCAACACGTATTGGCCACGGTGTAAAAGCAATCCATGACCCTAAATTGATGGATTACCTCGCTCAGCATCGTATCG
>JBOFIW010000053.1:0-10151 GCA_051650365.1 Vibrio sp.
ATGGGTTTGCTGGCCGGCTGTGGAGAAAACATTGACCACAGCAAGATTCGCAGTAGCGGTTTTGTCTATTGTGGTGAAAGCGCGCCGACAACCTTTAATCCCCAATTGGTGGATAACGATATTACCTCTGGTGCACTCGGCCCTCAGCTTTATGACACTCTACTCACTATTGACCCAGAAACACATCTACCTATTGCCAGTTTGGCTAGCGATTGGAAAATGAATGATGCTGGCACTGAGTACGTGTTTAGTTTGCGCCCAAATATCGCGTTTCAGACCACGGCTTGGTTTAGCCCAACTCGCTCACTGAATGCTGATGATGTGGTGTTCAGTTTCCGTCGCATCATTGATCCAACCCACCCATACCATAAGATTGGACAGGCCCACTACCCTTGGTTCAAAGGTATCGACTTTCAGAATCTCTTGGTTGATGTGGTAGCCATTGATGATTTGAAGGTGAAGTTCACTTTAAGCCGCCCCGATAACAGTTTTTTGTCGAATATTGCCACCAGTCACGCAATAATCCTTTCTCAAGAATATGCTTATCAATTGATGATTGACGACGAAAAGGAAAAACTGGACAGCTTACCTGTGGGGAGTGGCCCGTTTTATCTTGCTGAATATCATCCACACGATTTGATTCGTTTAAAACGTCATCCCCTCTATTGGAATGGTATCGCCAAAGTCGAACAAGTGGTGTTTGATATTTCGCAACGTGGCACGGGCATGCTGGCCAAACTGCTTCGTAACGAGTGTGACGTACTCAATTCTCCGATATCAAGCCAGCTCCCTGCGATTAAAAAAAACCAAGAGATTGCTCTTACAACAACTCCTGCGATGAATGTGGCATTTATTGCTGTCAACACTCAACACCCCGCACTGGATGATAATCGTGTGCGCAAAGCACTCAATTTTGCCATCAATCGACAGAACATTTTAGATTCCGTGTATTACGGAACAGGAAGCATTGCATTTACGATTTTGCCCCCCATGTCTTGGGCCTATCAGCAAGATACAATACAAATTCGTTATGATCGTAACTATGCACAAGCTCTATTACGTGAAGCGGGTTATGCGCATGGGCTTGAACTCACCATGTCGGTTCCTGTTGAGCCCAAAGCCTATAACCCTAGCCCACGTAAAACCGCAGAACTGATCCAAGCCAATCTAGCGGATATTGGAGTCTCGGTGCACCTAATCAGCGAAGACCGAGCTGCCCGCCAAGAACTAACAGAGCGAAGCAACATTGATCTGTTTTTGAGTGGTTGGACCGGTGATACCGGTGATCCCGATAACTTTTTAAGACCTTTACTCTCTTGTGATTCAAATCGGGCAGGGCTTAACGTCGCTATGTGGTGCAACAGTGACTTTGATTTCTTACTGGATTTAGCCTTAGAAGTGAACAAGCCGCGTTATCGCTTAAACCTTTACCGCCAAGCACAGAATATTCTTAACCAAGAGTTTCCCATTATTCCGCTGGCACATGGTATCCAGTTTACTGCGTACAATAAGTCTCTCACTGGCTTTCGTTTAAGTCCTTTTAATGTTCAGCCATTTAATACCGTTGAGAGGATCGCTGAGTAATGTTTGTTTATACGGTACGTAAATTTAATTTATTTATCATTACCTTGCTGATCTTGACCTTGGTAGGTTACAGCTTAGCTAGATTTGACTCTCATTCCCCTTGGAGCTTGTTCAGCTTCTGGCAAGGTTGGTCAATTTATTTAGTTCAACTGATGGAACTCAACTTCGGCTTCAACAAAAATGGGGCTCCAATCATTAATGAGCTTGCCGTTGTTTTTCCAGCCACAATTGAGCTCTGTGCTATTGCGTTTATCATGTCACTGCTGATCGGTATTCCCATTGGAACCATCGCGGGAATGCGCCAAGGTAAATGGCTAGATACCATCATTTCCTTTATTTCGATGTCCGGTTACTCCGCACCGATTTTCTGGCTAGCGCTAATGATGATCATGGTGTTTTCGCTGCACTTCCCTGTGTTTCCCGTTGCAGGACGTTACGATCTACTCTACCAGATCGAACATGTAACCGGTTTTGCTTTAATTGATGCGTTTTTGTCACAATCCCAATACCGCAGCCAAGCGCTACAAAGTGTGATTGAACATTTAACGCTGCCTTGTCTCGTTCTCGCTTTAGCCCCTACTACACAAGTGATTGGGCAAATGCGTGCTTCAGTCGCAGAAGTGATGAATCAAAACTATATTCGTGCCGCCAAAATCAAGGGATTATCCAATTACGAAATTGTCACCCAACATGTATTACGTAATGCGATTCCACCAATGATCCCAAAATTTGGTGTACAGCTCTCCAGTATGATCACTTTGGCCATCATCACCGAGTCCATTTTCAACTGGCCGGGTATTGGTCGCTGGTTGCTTGATGCTTTGGCAAACCGTGATTTTATGTCGATTCAAGCCGGTGTTATTGTGGTCGGTGTTTTGGTTTTAACCGCCAATATTCTCTCAGATTTGATTGGTGCGATGGCAAATCCCTTGGTAAGGAAAGAGTGGTATGTTAAGCGATAGTATTTATCAAGAAGAGCACATTCCGACTCAGTTTGAGCGTTTCTGGCGCAGTTTTCGTGCCAATAATCTTGCCATGTTTGGCTTATGGTGCTTGTTGTTGATAGTTCTGGTCACCCTACTATCACCTTGGATTGCGCCCTATGATCCACAGATGCATTCAAGTGTATTACTACTCCCACCGTCTTGGGATCCACAAGGCACTGTCGACTATTTTCTCGGTACTGATGATTTGGGCCGCGATATTTTATCTCGCCTGATTGATGGATCTATGCTCAGTATTGGTGCAGCCATAATCATCACGTTCATAGCAACCATGATTGGCGGCACCATTGGAGCGCTAGCAGGCATGACCAAAGGCTTGATTTCAAGCACACTCAACCATTTACTTGATACAGTCATGTCCATTCCCTCCTTGCTACTGGCGATTATTTTTGTGGCCTTTTTAGGGGCTGGCGAATTTAATGTACTACTTGCCATTGGTCTAGCGCTCATTCCGCGCTTTATTCGCTCAGTTTATGTGGCTGTGCACAACGAGGTGGAAAAAGACTACGTTATGGCAGCACGTTTAGATGGTGCGAATGAATTCTACTTGCTCTGGCACTCAATTTTCCCCAATGTGCTGCCTGTGATCGTCGCTGAAATTACCATGGCACTGTCAATCGCTATCTTAGATATTACCGCTCTGGGTTTTTTAGGATTGGGCGCACAATCCCCCAGTACCGAGTGGGGAGCCATGCTCGGTGATTCTGTCGAGTTGATTTACATCGCACCTTGGACGGTAACACTACCTGGGTTAGCGATTATGTTTACCGTAGTGGTGATTAACTTGGTTGGCGACGGTGCTCGTCAAGCATTGAACGCAGGAGTCGAATAATGCCGTTACTTGATATTCGTCACCTAACAATTGAAATTGAAACACCACAAGGCTTAGTTAAGGCCGTGGATCGTATGAGCCTTACCATGAACGAAGGTGAAATTCGTGGTTTAGTGGGTGAGTCTGGTTCAGGTAAGAGCTTAGTGGCAAAAGCCATTATTGGTATTTGTAAGGAAAACTGGCGTGTTACCGCAGACCGAATGCGCCTTGGCAATATTGACTTACTTCAACTCACCCCACGTGAACGAAGACGGGTCATTGCACGCGATATCGCCATGATTTTCCAAGAACCTTCAACTTGTCTTGATCCGTCTGAAGAAGTTGGCCGACAACTGATTGAATCCATCCCATTTCGAACCTTTGAAGGTCGCTGGTGGGAACGCTTCACTTGGCGTAAAAAGCAGGCGATTGCTCTGCTGCATAAAGTGGGTATCAAAGATCACAAAGACATCATGTCCAGTTATCCTTACGAGCTCACTGATGGTGAGTGTCAAAAAGTGATGATTGCGATGGCGATTGCCGCCAAACCGAAACTGTTGATTGCCGATGAGCCGACCAACGACGTTGACCCGATCACTCAATCGCAAATTCTGCGTCTGCTCAGCCGGATGAATCAGGTTAACAACACCTCGATTTTGCTGATTGGGCATGACTTAACCACCATCACGCAGTGGGCAGATCGCATCACGGTAATGTATTGTGGCCAATCGGTTGAATCTGCCGATACGGCGAAAATTATCGCGGAACCTAAGCACCCATATACCGCCGCGCTTTTGAAAGCGATGCCAGACTTCAGTGACTGGATCCCACATAAACAGAAGCTACAATCACTTCCTGGTTCTATTCCACCGTTGCAGCACTTACCTATCGGCTGCCGTTTGGGGCCTCGTTGCCCTTACGCGCAGCGTCAATGTGTAGAAATGCCCCATTCTCGCTGGATTAAGAACCATAAGTTTTCCTGCCACTTCCCTTTGAATATGGAGTCGCAACCATGAGTGTGCTGTTAGAAGTCACCGATCTGCATAAAGACTTTGTTACACGCTCTGGCTTTTTGCGTAAACAGATCCAACATGCGGTTAAGCCTGTCAGTTTCACACTTGAAGCTGGACAAACCATTGGTTTTATTGGTCAAAACGGTTCTGGCAAATCGACGTTGGCACGTATGCTTGCTGGTATGGTTGCTCCGACAGGTGGAGAAATTCGCGTTAACGGCGAACTTTTGGAACACAAAGACTACGCGACACGCTGTAAGTTAATCCGGATGATTTTCCAAGATCCGAATACTTCACTTAACCCGCGTTTACAAATTGGTACGATTCTGGAAGGACCACTCAAGCGAAACACCAGTATGACGCCAGAAGCCCGCATGCGCCGAGTGAAGGACACTTTACAACGTGTAGGCTTACTGCCCGAGCACGCCTATTTCTATCCACAAATGTTGGCAACAGGGCAAAAACAGCGTGTCTGCCTTGCGCGTGCATTAATTCTGCAACCTTCGATCATTATTGCCGATGAAGCGTTGAATGGTCTGGATATGGCGATGCGTTCGCAAATCCTCAATCTGTTTTTAGAGTTGCAAGAGGAAATGGGCGTTTCTTTTGTGTATGTGTCACAACATATCGGGGTGGTCAAACACATCACGGATAAAATCATCGTCATGCATGAAGGTGATGTCGTAGAAGCGGGTAATACTCACGAAGTACTGGCCGACCCACAACATCCGATCACGCAACGTATGATTGAAAGCCACTTTACCAAGGCTCCAACCTTTAAGTATTAAACCATGATAAGAAGGATTGTGCTTGGGGCTCTCATACTGATTAGCCCCATCATTTTTGCCCAAGAAAATTGGCGCAATCCTACTTTTATCGAGCGTGCTTTTCTCGCCGTCGCGTTACATAACGAATATTCATCAGGCGAGAAGCCGCTCAGTAAATGGCAAGAGCCTATACGCATCTATTTTGAGCACCAAGTCCCTGATCAAGCCTTACATGAACAGCTCGCGGGTGACCATATTCAACACCTTACGCAAATTACCGGACACCCGATCCAAGTCGTATCCAACAGAGTGCAAGCAAATGTGATATGGGTGTTTACCCAACAATCAAAATGGGCACAAGCACTTGAAGAAGTAGCAGGAAAATCAGCAATACAACCTATGCATGGCGCAATTTGCCAGGCTAATTACACCACCAACGCTACATCAGAGATTATTGCGGCTTCAGTGGTTATTCCCGTTGATCAAGCACGGGGACACGGCAAGCTTTTAGCGTGCATTGTCGAAGAGGTCACTCAAATCATGGGGTTGCCAAATGATTCTGAGCTCGCCTACCCTTCAATATTTAATGACAATACACCGGAAGACTTGCTTTCACCGCTTGATGTCATTCTACTGCGCTTGCTCTATGAACCAGAGTTGGCAATCGGTATGAATAAAACCCAAGTTCAGCCAATCATTCGGGCTAAGCTCAAGCAGTATCAGCAGCAAGGTGTGTTGGAGAAAGCGGTGGGAGTCGCGCGTTCCTCACCGCTGTATGAATGGTTGCGCTAGTTTCAGCTTCACCAGAAAAAATGGTCGACAATAACTTAGCGACGGTTAGTGAGCTTTTTCAGTTCAAAATCAAACTCATCAGGGAACAAAATCACCCCTTCTTCATTGTCATTTGGAAAAACCACGACTGACAAATCATCCTGCTCTAATCCTTGAGTCCAACGGCTAAACCATTTATTGAGTCCAATCGATTCTGGCTCACATTCTGCCCAATCTCCCGTTGCCCAAGCTTGTGCGAATTCGCGGTGTGGCCACACAGGTACACAATCTTCTTCTTCGGTATTGAGCATAACGCAGCCGTGTTCGTCTTTTAAAATCCACACTTGCTGGTTAGCCACAATCTCTTTCAGGCAGTAGTTGAATCGTTGCTCTTGGTCATATTGGTTGATGAGCGCCATTTGCTCGGCGGTTAATGGATTGGACATCTTCTTTCCCCATTGGAATTCATGGCTCTTTCCGAGCGAAAGATTGCAGGACAATGCCTACAACCAGAGATAAAAAACGCCCACGGCATACTGGCGTGAGCGTTGCTTAGGGAGAATGTTAACCGCGAAGTGGCGATCAAGCCAGTTCCGTTTGTAGCCAAGGCCAACCTTGTTTCTTACGGCTGAGGGTATTTTCCATCATCAGCACGCCATTTTTTTCATGCTTAGCCAGTTTTTCTGACCATTCACCTTTAAACAGCAGACGAGTTTGTGCTGTGGTGATGTCAGTCAGCATCAGTGCTGCTAGTGCCAGAGACTCTTCATCACAACGACGTTGCAGATCGGCTTCGAGAGCATCAATCATATCCACAACTTGCTCTAATGTGGCAAGTTCAACCTGACCGACGACCAAATCACGACCATTGAACGGGTAAGCTTTCAGATCTTTTTCAACCAATTGTGCTGCGCTTAAACCTTCAATGTCGGTTTTTGCAATCAACAGTGCTTTGATAAAGCCTTCAAGATCGGTGATACCCGCCAATACTGCTAACTCAGCAACGGCGTCTCTGTCTTTTTGAGTACAGGTTGGTGACGCAAAACCCACGGTGTCAGACAGAATGGCTGAAATCATCAGTAGCGCTAGTGGGCGAGTGATTTCTGCGTTTTCCATCTTAAAGAGATTGAACAAAATCGTGCTGGTACAGCCCACAGGCCAAATCCAAGCTTCCAGTGGATTCACCGTCATCACATCGCCTAAACGGTGGTGATCGACAATACCGAGGATCTCCGCTTGGTTTAGGTCATCCGGAGCTTGCGCTAAATCGGTGTAATCCACCAACCACACTTGTTCACCTGCAACGCTAGTGCGTAATTCAGGTTGCTCCACGCCAGCCACATTCAAAATGTGTTGTGTTTCGCGGTTGATTTCGCCTTGGCGTACCGCTATTGCTTCCAAACCACGCGCTTTTAAAAGTTCAGCCGCCACTAATGCGCTACAAATACTGTCACTGTCTGGGTTTTTATGACCAACAACTAAAATCATTCTATTACCTATTTTTCTCTTGGATATTTATACCTTGCCCGCGTGAAACTAACACAGTTGAGTGGTCATTTCATGCAGTTGGGTTTCTAAGGTGTAAACAAAGGGTGCACTCTACTCAATTTGATAGTTTCTTCATGGCGCCAAATCAAAAAAACCTTTTTCTTTCAATCTTAGCCTCAAATTTCATGTGCTTTTTCTATCGAAAGTCGCCTCAGTGTTTGCTCTTTTGAGCATACAACGTATACTCACACCGTTTTTATCATTAACTGGAGGAATTCTGATGATTGTGACTAACCAAATTCAAAGGGCATGGTTGGGTTAACGGGAAGTCCGTTTTCAATTCTATTATCGCACTACGCGACTTCTCCCTTCCCTTCTCAATTTGCCCTGTCAAATTGGGGTAATTCTATTTAATCAACGAATTAAACCCTGAAACTATGATTTAGTGGGTGCTTTTGCGCACCGGGAAAATTCGCAATGAACAACACAATGACATCTTCTCAGCCTTACACATTGACTCAACTTGGCTGGAAACCTTTTTTTCAACAACAACTGACACTCGAAGATTACGAGAATACTCAAATCTGCCGCGTCGTTGCTCATCATCGCAGCGGTTATCAGCTTTGCAGTGAGCAAGGGTATTTTCATCTCGCTATTCATCATGCTCAACCGAAAATGACGGTGGGCGATTGGGTTTTGTTGGATGAACAACAACTGTTTAAGCGCCTGCTTGAACGCCAAAGTGAACTGAGCCGAAAAGCGGCGGGGAGTAAAGTGGCGGAGCAGTTGATCGCAACCAATGTTGATACTTTATTTATCGTCTGTTCGCTTAATGATGACTTTAACCTCAGCCGTATTGAACGCTATCTTAGCATCACCAAAGAAGCGCAAATCGAACCTGTGGTGGTACTGAGCAAAGCTGATTTATCTGAACAAACTGAGCAAAACATCGCGCAGGTTCAACAGCTCAGTGCCACATTATTGGTAGAGGCAGTGAACGCGCTCGATCCTAACAGCGTAGAGGCCTTACGGCCTTGGTGTACCCAAGGTCGAACCGTTGCGTTTATTGGCTCCTCTGGGGTCGGAAAATCCACACTCACCAATACCTTACTTGGCGCAGAAGCCCAAGAAACGGGTGGGATTCGTGAAGATGACAGCAAAGGACGCCATACAACTACAGCGCGCTCCGTTCACATGATTCCTGACGGTGCGTTGATCATCGACACTCCCGGAATGCGTGAACTCCAACTTGTAGACTGCGGCGAAGGGGTTAGCGAGACGTTTTCAGAAATTGAAAGCTTAGCGCGACATTGTCGCTTTAAAGACTGCCAGCACCAGCAAGAACCGGGGTGTGCAGTTCAACAGGCGATCGACAATGGCACCTTGGAAGCAAGGCGCTTACAAAACTATTTCAAGTTACAGCGAGAGCAGGCTTATAACTCCGCCACACTGGCTGAACAAAGAAATAGAATGAAGCAATTTGGGAAGATGTGCCGTAATGTGAGCAGTGACAAGCAAAAACTCAAAACCAGCTATTAACCTCAACGATACCCAAACGACTTGGAGTTACAGCCCCAAGTAGGAAGGATATAAAAGCAACCTTTGCATACCCAAATGGATATTCACTCCCTTCGGGTATGCAAAATTGCTGCTTTGTCCAATCTTTAGTTTGGCTTCATGATCACTAACCCACAGTGAAAATGGCTCGGCTTTGTAACCCCTTCGCCAGATTAATAATTAACAGCTTGGTAGGTTCAGTACTGAGTTGCTCGCCACTCCAATAGTCATACCACTGCACCGGATGATTGGCGACTAAGGTAAACTCTTGCTCTTTGCCCTGAAAATTAAACAGACAATGCAGATCATTTTTATCGGTCAGCGGTAAAAAGGCATGGCGCATACTTAATGAAGTAATCTTGGCAGCCTTCTGGCTGTATTGAAAACGTTTAAGTAACCGTTTTAGGCTCTGCTTTGCAAACGGGGTCAACTTCGGCAAAGGATCGCCCGACAGTAATAAGCCACCACTGGCTAACAGCAAATTACGATGAAACTCATAACTGGAACGATCGGCGCTTTGGTTTGGTAACGGAGTGAGAGTTAAGCAATCTGGGTCAATTTGCCATAGTTGCCTGTGCTGCCAACTGCGCATTAAAGTTTCACGGGCAATTTGGCAAAAGCGATCAGCATTGCGCTCAACATCGTCCGACACCCGCATCGCGTCGACCAATCCAAGTGAAGGCCACATAGGTGCATTACAACCCAGTAGCCAAGCATCTCCTGCCCCTTCAGCAATAGCTTGCATGCCCATTCGATACGCTTCTACACCCGTAACACCCGATTGAAAACGCTGACCTTGTAGCGTTCCCCAATAGTTTGCATCGAGTTTAAAGAGCTCAACGCCCCACTCTTCACGCAGGGTTTTTACCACTTGGGTCAAGTGCTCTTGCACATCCGGATGGGAACCATCCAACACATACCAAGGAGTGCAACGCCAACCACCATAAGTGATCTCTTCAGCTTTGAGTGGCTGGCCAGCGGCATTTTTCACAAACCAGTCAGGATGTTGGCGAAAAACCGCTGAATCCGCTTCCGCAATAAAAGGTGCAAGCCAGATAGCTGGTTTTTTACCTTGCGCACGAATGTTGGCAATCACTTGCTGGATGCCACTAGGAAATTTTTGGGATGGCGTGAGCCAATCACCCATAAACGCTTG
>JBOFIW010000054.1:0-3857 GCA_051650365.1 Vibrio sp.
TTTCCGCTTGGCTAAACAATGATAGGGTCAGCGCAACCAAAGCGAACAGTGGCACTCCCCAAGCAAAGAGTCGTTTCATGAGCGATTCCTTTTGGTTCTTTATAGAGTTATAGAAAAAGAACGGCAAATCGGATCAGAAATTTCACTGTGTAGTGAGACTTTTTAGTTTGAGAAGAACGCCGTGCATCAAATGATGGCACGACGCAGAGAGAAGGAGTGATTAACTGAGGCCGACAATATTGCCGTCTTGGTCGATATCGAGTGACATGAAGGAAGGCTTTTCAGGCAGTCCCGGCATGGTCATTACGTTGCCACATAAGGCGTAGATAAATTCGGCACCAGCACATAAACGCAGCTCGCGGATTGGCACGATAAAATCTCTTGGAGCGCCTTTAACTGCGGGATCGGTAGATATCGACAGCGGCGTTTTAGCTAAACAAACCGCAAGATGGTCAAAACCTTGGGCTTGCAATTTAGCTAATTGCTGTGTGGCTTTATCACTCAGAGAAATTTCTGCCGCGCCATAACCTTTTATCGCAACGGCTTTGAGTTTTTCATCTAATGGAATGGCTGACTGGTATAGGGGAGTGAACTTCGCTGGATTTTGGCACTGCTTAACGACTTTTTCTGCAAGCAATTTTGTGCCTTCGCCACCTTGTGCAAAGCCTTCAGAAATGGCAACGGATACACGATTGGGTAAGGCTTCAATCAGCTTAACCAGTTGATCCAGCTCTTCGGTGCAATCTTGTGGGAAACGGTTGATCGCCACCACAGCAGGCACACCATACTGGTTTACATTATCAATATGCCATTTCAGGTTTTCAAAACCGGCTTGCAGAGCGGCGCTGTCAGGAGCGAAGAGGGTATCCGGTACCGTTTGGCCGGGGCGTAAATCATACAGTCCAGAATTAGCTTTCAAGCCGCGTAAAGTTGCCACAATCACCGCACAATCTGGCGTTTGACCGGATGCTTTTGCTTTGATGTTGCAGGCTTTCTCAAAGCCCATATCGGAGCCAAAACCGCCTTCGGTGACAGTGTAGTCCGCCAAACGGGTTGAAATTTCATCGGCAATGATTGATGAGTTACCGTGTGCAATGTTGGCAAACGGGCCTGCGTGAATCAGTGTTGGCACGCCTTCCAAGGTTTGCATCAAGGTTGGCTCAATGGCTTCTTTCATGCTGACTGCCATTGCACCGGCCACTTTCAGATCTTCTGTAGTGACCGGATGACCGTCCACATCATAAGCTAGCACTACATTACCGATGCGGCGACGCAAATCGCGTAGATCGGAGGCGAGAGCCAGAATCGCCATCAATTCGGAGGCGGCAGAAATATCAAAACCATCTTCACGTTCATAGCCATTGATGTTTTTGCCCGATTCATTGCGGCCGACAGTCACCATGCGTAGTGCGCGATCGTTATGATCCATCACACGTTTCCAAACGACCTGTTTGGGGTCAATGCGTAGCGCTTGCATGCCGGTGCGGCGCTCAAAATCGTCATATCCGAGGCGTTGTTCGTGATAAATTCGCGCATCAATTGCTGCAGCAGCAAGGTTATGCGCTGCAGTGACAGCATGAATATCACCGGTTAAATGCAGGTTGAGTTCTTCCATTGGTGCGACTTGCGAATAACCGCCACCCGCAGCGCCACCTTTTACTCCAAAAATCGGCCCCATCGAAGGCTGGCGAATACACGCCATGACCGAGAGATTAAGTTTGGCTAATCCTTGCGCTAAACCAATCGTGGTGACGGTTTTGCCTTCGCCCAATGGGGTTGGGGTAATGGCGGTGACCAGAATGAATTTACCTTTAGGTTTACTCGCTAATCGTTCTAAACAATGCAGTGATACTTTGGCTTTATGCTGGCCGTGGCTTTCATACTCGTCAGCGTGCAAGCCTGCTTTCTGAGCAATGGTGTCGATAGGTGCTAATGGTGTAGCGCGGCAAATTTCAATATCTGGCAGCATAAAACCCTCATCTAAAGTGGTTAAAATGGTTGGGCAAACGTTTGCGCGCAAATCATAGCGATAAATTGTGGCTTGTAAAGATTCTTATGGAGTGAATTCTGCGAGCGAATGGGATTTTAGCGGATTGCTGATTTTGATCAATTGAAGCACGCGTTTTTTACCATTTTCAACGGTATAAAAATGGAAAAAGGCGCTCAAGTGAACGCCTTAGAAGGGTGAATAATCCAGAGTTATTTATCTTGTTGTGCTTTTAACAAATCACGGATTTCAGAAAGCAGTTCTTGATCTTTGGTTGGTGCTGGAGGGGCTTTAGGTGCTTCTTCTTCCTTACGCTTCAAGCTATTGACCGCTTTCAAACCCATGAAAATGGCGAAAGCAATAATCGTAAAATCCACAACCGTTTGAATAAATTTACCATAGGCAATCACCACTGCTGGTGTATCACCTTGTGCTGCGAGTAATACCACGCTGAGATCACTAAAATTTACCCCACCTAGCAGGATACCAATGGGTGGCATAATGATATCAGCAACAAACGATGACACTATTTTGCCAAATGCCGCGCCAATGATAATACCGACTGCCATGTCGATCACATTGCCACGAGATGCAAAGGCTTTGAACTCTTTGAGTAAGCTCATTGGGTTTTCTCCAAACTGGATTAAATATTAAATTGAAAGTAACCAAGGTATCAGGATCACCAAACGGTCTTTTGTTAATGATTACGTTATCAAGGTTATATTGATGTTAACTTCATCGCAATCTACTCAGTCAGAATTACAATAGACCTAGCATTATTATTACTGTCGTTTCATTTATGGAACAAATGCGCGTTTAATAAAAAGTCATGCTTACTAATGTGAGCATGACTTTTATGATAAAGAGGCTAAGCCAGTTGCAGTAACCGCTCAACTAACTTCTCGATACCAGAAGCGGCTTGAGTAATATTCTCTGCCAACATGTAGGCGGGGGTGGAAAGGACTTTGTGCCTTTCATCAAATACGATGCCCTCTACTGGACAGTTCACATGCTGTCCCCCAAGCTGATTAAACGCGGTAGCCGTGCCGTGGTCATTCCCAATCGTGCCCTGCGCGGCTTCACCATAAATCATCGGAATGAGAGTAGGAGCAATACAGATATAGCCGGCAGGCTTATGGGCATCGGCAAACGCGAGACAGGCAGTTTCGACATCGGGGTTGATGCTACATTGTGCGCCTTTCACCGCAAAGTCAGTGAGATTTTTCGCTGCACCAAAACCGCCAGGGAGCAGAAGAGCATCAAATTCATTCACATTGAGTGTGGCAACATCTTGGATTTTACCGCGCGCAATGCGGGCGGATTCCACCAGTACATTACGTGTTTCTAGCATCTCTTCACCTGTGAGGTGATTAATGACGTGCATCTGTTGCACATTTGGTGCAAAGCAGTGCCAGCTCGCCCCTTGTTTTTCAATAGCATGTAATGCGAGTACCGCTTCATGGATCTCCGCTCCATCGAATACTCCACAGCCACTGAGAATTACTGCGACTTTTTTCATGACTTTAACCCTCCACAGATTGCTTATGCGCCTTAGGCGTGTCGGTGAGATGGTCGGTAACCATCGAGGACGGAGTATCAGGATCTGCGTTGTCATCCGCCGCTGAAAACTCATCCTGTTCGGGATAATGCTTGACCACAAAAGGGATCAACATCACTGATGACGGAAAAAAACGCTTCATAACCACTCCTTTTGCCGTTCAATGTATCGCTTCACGGCTCTTTATAAAAAGAAATGTTGGACTACTTTTTGCGCTAAGTCACCGAAACGATGTATTAAGAAAAACTAACAACACTTTTGCTATCAATACATCAAAATGATAACCGTATTCATTCTGCTCAAAAGTCACTA
>JBOFIW010000055.1:0-1155 GCA_051650365.1 Vibrio sp.
TCAATCGCTTTATCATCAGAGGCATCGACGGGGTAAAAGTTCTCACCACGAACTGCGTTGAACGCTTCACTCTCTAACATCTGATGCTGCTTCTTCCACCCTTTGATCATGATCTCCATATCTTCTGGATGGCTAAAAAATGCGGGATCAATACGAGGTGCATCATAAGGATTCGAGCTATTGAGCTTTACGGTGCCGATACTCTTGGGTCGTAATAAGGTGACGTGCGAGCTAAAGCCATGGCTGATATGAATTTTCCGCGCATGATCATCCACCACCGCGACCACAAAAACGAACTCCAGATCCGGAACATCAACCTGCTCATCAGAATACAGAAAGCCTATCCCTTCGGCGTAGTTACTGCTTAATTTCCCAGTACGCTGTTTTATCCACTGTGGAAACGCCTTGATCATCTCGGAGACCATTGGCAATGAGATACCAAAAGTTTCGCGCTTTTCGCTGCATCGGTAGGTATGCACTAAGTCGATATGGTCTTGCAGATTCTCACCTACACCTTTCAACTCATGGATGGCGGTAATTCCATGCTTTTCAAGATCGCTCTTGGCTCCTATGCCAGACAACATCAGGATTTGTGGTGAACCAAAAGCCCCTGCGGAAAGAATCACCTCTTTCCGACAACGGATCTGAAAAACCTGCCCCTGCATACCATACTCAACACCAACGGCGCGCTGGTCTTCAAACAGCACTCGATGGGTTGTTGCAGCCGTGAGCACCGTCAGATTCGGTCTGTGCAGATTGGGAGTCAGATAACCCTTCGCAGCACTACACCGCTCCCCGTTAAGTTGCGTCACTTGCGTGGTCATTGCCCCAAACTGTTCAGCGCCGTTGAGATCATGATTACGTGGAACGCCAATGGACTCACAAGCGGCCAGATAGCGCTCGACCATTGCACTCGGTGAGCGTAAGTTGGCGACATTCAGTGGGCCACCTTGTCCATGATATTCATCATGGTGGACTTCGTTATTTTCCGCTTTTTTGAAATAGGGCAAACAGGCGGCATAACTCCAACCTTGGTTGCCCAGTTCCCCCCACAGATCGTAATCAAACTTATGACCTCGTGAGTACATCATGGCATTAATCGAGCTTGAACCACCTAAGGTTTTTCCTCGTGGCTGGTAACCTTTTCGGCCGTTC
>JBOFIW010000056.1:0-2904 GCA_051650365.1 Vibrio sp.
ACGATCGTGGTGTGTTAGCCATCAATAATGAATACACCAACTACGAATATCTCTTTGACCATCAAGGTACAGCAATGACGGCTGACGATGTGCGTAAAGCGCAAGCGGCAGTGGGTGTCACTGTGGTTGAAGTGGTTCGCAAGAATGGGCAATGGGTGGTGGATCGCCAAGGTGAGCGTAACCGTCGAATTACAGCTTACACTCCTATGATGATGACGGGACCTGCGGCAGGGCACGATCTGCTGAAAACTGCCGATGACCCAAGCGGCTTAAAAGTGCTTGGGACGTTTAATAATTGCGCGAATGGTCAAACCCCTTGGGGAACGTATCTGACCTGTGAAGAAAATTTTGATGATTTTTTCGGTGCGGATCAGGAAGGCAATGTCAATTCTGATCAAAAGCGTTATGGTATTGCGGCGGCTCCTAGTGATTATCAGTGGCATAAATACGATGCTCGTTTTGATGTGACGAAAAACCCTAATGAACCAAACCGTTTTGGTTGGGTGGTCGAAATTGATCCACATAACCCAAATTCAACACCACTGAAACGTACCGCTCTTGGACGTTTTAAACATGAAAATGCGGCATTGGTGGTTAACAATGATGGCCACGTAGTTGTTTACCTCGGAGATGATGAGCGCGGCGAACACTTATATAAATTTGTTTCAAAAAATCGTTACCAGGTGGGCAATGATGAACAGAATCGCAAATTGCTTGAAGAGGGCACTCTTTATGTGGCGAAGTTCGACATCAATGATAAGGAACTGAAAGGCAGTGGGCGTTGGATGGAATTAAGTTTTGGTAAAAATGGTCTGACTCCTGAAAATGGTTTTAAAGATCAGGCAGAAGTGCTGATTTTTGCACGCCGTGCCGCAACGCAGGTTGGAGCAACGACTATGGATCGCCCTGAGTGGGTGGCGGTACATCCTGATAAAAAGCATGTTTTTTGCACTCTGACTAACAATAAAAACCGTGGTAAAGAAGGCCAACCGGTGGGTGGACCTAACCCTCGTGAAAAGAATAATTACGGCCAAATTGTACGTTGGATGCCTGTGCAGGGTGACCATACCAATGATGTATTTGCTTGGGATCTCTATTTGATTGCAGGTAATCCGACTGTGCATAAAGGCACGTTGTATGCGGGCAGTGAGAATATTTCTGCCGACAATATGTTTAACAGCCCTGATGGGATTGGTTTTGATGCAGCAGGACGCCTTTGGATCCAAACTGATGGCAACTACTCCAACAAAGGTGATTTTGCTGGTCAGGGTAATAATCAGATGCTGTGTGGTGATCCGATTACCGGTGAAGTAAAACGTTTCTTAACTGGGCCAATTGCGTGTGAAATCACAGGTCTCACGTTTAGTCCAGACCATAAGGCCATGTTTGTAGGAGTTCAGCATCCGGGTGAAGAGGGTGCACCTTCTCATTTCCCTTATGGTGGAAAGAGTAAACCACGCTCAACGGTGATGGTGATTACTCGTGAAGATGGCGGTGTGATTGGCGCATAAGTCAGTCATATAACCAAGATAATCCCAGGAAGAAGCCATTCTTCCTGGGATTGTTTTTTAAGCAGCCATCATTTGTGTTGCTAGCTCTTTACCATTGCCACGGACTTTATCAATGGTGGATTGGAAGCTTGCGGAAATATTGAGTAGACGTGAATCTGGGTGATCGGCCAGATATACGGACTTGTCTTTGGTTTGCTCAAGGTTATCCCAATAGCGGTTAATATCACGGGCGAAATGAATTGCTATGGCTAATTTAGGTGAAATTTCTGCTTCGCGGGGTTCATCAAAGTGTTTAATCGCATCAATCATTTCAGACGGGAATTTCCATTCTTTAGCGAGGATGGCACCGATACGTGGAGCGGAAATTCCTAAGATCTCCTCTTGAGCCGTGATCGGGTCGATTCCTTGGATAATTTTCTGTTCAATTAATAGTGCTTCACTTGGCATTAACGTGTGAATCATTAGCTCGCCAATATTGTGTAGTACACCGGTAGTAAAAGTTTCTGATTTATCTAAACCGACTTGTTCTGCAATTTTGCTAGCAATCAGTGCGGTTTCAAAGGTATTGATCCAGTATTCATCCATATTAAGGGTATCAATTTTTTTCGGAAAGGCGCTAGAGAGTACCGATGCCACAATCAAGGTGCGGACTGATTCAATACCGACGCGAATGATAGCATCATTGATGGTGGAAATATTTCCGTTGCCTCCGAAGTAAGCCGAATTCGCCATACGCAATAGACGTGCTGTCAAGATTTGATCTAGGGTTACTTTTTTACTGAGTTTGTGAAAATCCACATCGGGTTGGTTCGCCATGTCCAACAATTCTTGTAAAACTTTAGAAAGTCTGGGGAGTTCATTCAAACGATTAAGCAGAGCATTTTTCACCATGTTCGTTCTCCTTATCGGGTACCTAAACCAAAATATAGGCTATGGATTTTTTTTCATACAACTCCAGAATGAATATTGGTGGTTATCTCATTGTTAAATAAGAGTTAATTTATTTTTCCTCTACTGAGCAAGCAAACCGTACATTTTTTGCCTGCAAATTGACATGATATTGGCATTACTTTGGGGCGTTTTTTTACAATGCTCATCCTGTGCTGGGTTGGAGTATGGTTATGAAAACGCGGATTAAGAGCTGTAAACGTGCTTTGGTATTATTGTTGATGTTTACCCTTCTGTTGATTCCTCTTGCGGTGGTGTCGTTACAACTGGATTTCTTCCAACCAGTCAGTGAAACCACAGGGCAAGCCATGGCATATTTAACTTACTCAGCGGGCAAAGAAGGTTTCTTGTTTTCACTGTTATTTTTGGGTGTTTGGGTTGGATGGCGCTGCCAAATACCACGCCAACAATGGCTGAATAAAGCCATCCAGTTACTGCTACTGCT
>JBOFIW010000057.1:0-11489 GCA_051650365.1 Vibrio sp.
GCTTGTTAAATCTCGCTTGACGCATGGTTTAGTGATGGCTAAACACACTGAGTGAATCATTTTTTGAACTAAAAGAAGAGAGAGGGAAAAGATGCGTTGTTTAACAAAAAACGAATTTGTTAATAACAAAATTGTGCTCGAACACTCATTAATTGAGGTCGTTTGTTTTCGAGGTGTTTTTTTTGTGCCAGATTCACCGCGAACAGTAATGTTGTTCATCCAATAACGATCATGAAATTCTTGTGATCAGAGCCGATAGTGTAGGTGGCAGATAAAACATATCATACTTGCCAAAATTTTAGCGGTTAATACTGATATTTATGGCTTGTGTGGTGTTGTTTTCTGAGAAACTCGGCTTTGGTAGCAATATAACAAATAGGACTCTGATTATGAACCAAACAAAGCAACATACTCTGCTTGGGCAGTGTATCGCCGAGTTTATCGGCACAGGTTTACTGATTTTCTTTGGCGTGGGCTGCGTCGCTGCCCTTGTATTAGCGGGGGCACAATTTGGGCAGTGGGAAATCAGTATTGTCTGGGGTTTTGGAGTCTCCATTGCTATCTACTGCACGGCTGGGGTGTCTGGCGCACACATTAATCCGGCGGTGACGATTGCTCTCGCAGCTTTCCACGGTTTTGATAAAGCGAAAGTGCTGCCTTACATCATTTCGCAACTGGCAGGTGCATTTTGCTCTGCTGCTTTGGTCTACAGCTTGTACAGCAACCTTTTTACTGATTATGAAATCGCTCACAACTTTGTACGTAGCAGCCAAGATGCGTTAGCCACCGCTGGGATTTTCTCGACCTACCCTCACGCTTCTATCTCTTTTATGGGGGCAATGGCGGTCGAATTCACTATTACTGCGGTGCTGATGTTCGCGATTTTGGCATTGGGCGATGAAAACAATGGCGCGCATCGCAACGCAATGAACCCTCTGTTGATCGGTATTTTGATTGCGGTGATTGGCGGTTCATTAGGTCCATTGACGGGTTTTGCTATGAACCCAGCGCGTGATTTTGGCCCTAAACTGTTTGCTTACCTAGCGGGATGGGACTATGCCCTGACGGGCGCAAAAGAGATCCCTTATTTCATCGTACCGATTGTGGCACCAATTTTAGGTGCGTGCTTTGGTGCGTGGGCATACCCAAAATTTATCGCCGCTTACCTACCCAAAACAGGCACAGGTTGCACTATTCCGAACCAATGTGATATTACGGAAGAGAATGAAGAAGCCCGCGCATAGCCGGTATAAAATTAAACAACAAAACACATTAAAAATATTACGTACGAACGTGAAACCATAAGGAACAGAACATGACTGAGCAAAAATACATCGTCGCTCTCGATCAAGGTACTACCAGCTCTCGCGCCGTGGTGTTAGACCATGATGCGAACATCGTGAGCGTTTCTCAGCGTGAATTTACCCAAATCTACCCAGAAGCCGGGTGGGTGGAGCACGATCCGTTAGAGATTTATGCAACCCAAAGCTCAACATTAGTTGAGGCTTTAGGTAAAGCTGGCATTCGCAGCGATCAAGTGGCGGCGATTGGTATTACTAACCAACGTGAAACCACCGTCGTTTGGAACAAAGAAACCGGTAAGCCTGTCTACAACGCGATTGTTTGGCAATGTCGCCGTACCGCAGCCATTTGTGAAGAGCTAAAAGCACGCGGATTAGAAAGTTACATTCGCGAAAATACCGGTTTGGTGCTCGACCCTTACTTCTCTGGCACGAAAATCAAATGGATTCTGGACAATGTTGAAGGCGCACGTGAGCAAGCCGAGGCCGGTGAACTGCTGTTTGGTACCGTAGATACTTGGCTAGTGTGGAAAATGACCCAAGGCCGCGTGCATGTGACCGATTACACCAACGCATCACGAACCATGCTGTTCAACATCAACACTTTGCAGTGGGATGAAAAGATCCTCGCCGAATTTAATATCCCGCTTTCCATGATGCCGGAAGTGAAAAAGTCGTCGGAAGTGTATGGCCAAACCAACATTGGTGGTAAAGGTGGTACGCGTATTCCTATCGCAGGGATTGCGGGTGACCAACAAGCGGCGCTATACGGCCAAATGTGCGTGCAAGCGGGTCAAGCGAAAAACACCTATGGTACGGGCTGTTTCCTGCTGATGAACACAGGACAGGAAAAAGTGACGTCACACAACGGCTTGTTGACCACGCTAGCGTGTGGCCCACGTGGTGAACCAGCTTACGCTCTGGAAGGGGCGGTGTTTATGGGCGGTGCGTCAATTCAGTGGCTGCGTGATGAACTGAAACTGATTTCCGATGCTCGCGACTCAGAATACTTCGCCACCAAAGTGGATACCTCAAATGGTGTGTATGTGGTTCCGGCCTTTACTGGTCTAGGTGCTCCATATTGGGATGCGTATGCGCGTGGCACGATTGTGGGCTTAACTCGTGGTGTGAACTCTAACCACATTATTCGCGCAACGCTGGAAAGTATTGCTTACCAAACGCGTGATGTGTTGGATGCGATGCAAGCGGACTCTGGCATTAAGCTTTCAGCACTGCGTGTGGATGGTGGTGCGGTTGCCAATAACTTCCTCATGCAGTTCCAAGCGGATGTATTGGATACCGAAGTGCATCGTCCGAAAGTCACGGAAGTCACCGCGTTAGGTGCGGCTTATCTGGCAGGTCTCGCTGTTGGTTTCTGGGATGGTTTGGAAGAGCTGCAGGGCAAAGCAGAAATTGATCGCAGTTTTGCGCCACATCATGATGAAGAGAAACGCCAACGTCGTTACAAAGGCTGGAAGCGTGCGGTGAAATGTGCTCAAGCATGGGCTGAGCTGCACAACGAAGAAGAGTAGACGTCGCCTTCTTGACAAAAATAATGCCCGGATAAACCGGGCATTATTTTTTCGTCTGGGGGAATTAAGCCGCGCTCGAAGACGCGTCAGGCTTTTTTTCCTGCTGCATTTTCACCAAGAAATAGACGTTTACACAGGCAATAAAGCCATTAGTCACGACTACTGGCCATGCATCGATCATTAATCCGTAGGCGGTGAATAGCGCACAACCAATAAAATTCAGTACACGCAGTCTTACGATGTCTTTCATCATTAGCGAAACCGCCACCATGATTGATGCTGCGTATCCTAAAATTTCAACCATACTCATTTCCATTATTTGACCCTCTATAAAGTGTGGACAGTGTCAGTGTCGTACCAATCTTCTCGTCGTGAGAATAGTGAGGAAGCTCCATGCCTCGAATGGTTTCTTGGTGAATTTGCCATAAATTGAGTATGACTAAGCCCCCAAGAAGAGATGCATCTATATCGCTATTTTAGTCAAACTTGCGCTTGTCCGAGCATCTTGTTGAATCACTGTGCCCACTATAGCAATGGAAAATTTGTGATGAAAGGCTCGTAATTTTGTTCGGAGAAGGTTAGCGATTACGCAAACGTTTAATGTCGATCACGTTCGGTTTTTGCTCGGAATCATTGATAGATAAGTTAACGCCGATAGAAGAGATTGACTGGGGATCAAAATGATAGAGAGAAAAAGAAAACCCACCTTGCGGCGGGTCTTGAATCATTAGGCTTTTTTGCCTTGAGTCATCTGCTTATCGTGCTCAGTCAAATCTTTGATACGACGGCTGAGGTCACGGCGCTCTTTAGAAATTTCTGCGCTCTTGATGATGTGGTCATCCACACGATCTTCGTAGTCAGACTTCATGTTTTTGATGATGCCAAGAATTTCTTCATGGCTCATGTTTGGTTTGATGTAGTCCAACAGGTTAACCAGTAGTTCAACACGCTTGCGGTTATCACGAACTTTTTTCTCGTTATCATCGAGTTCGCGTTGAAGTTTATTTTTGCGACGAGCCAAGCTCACAATTTCAAATACGCTGTTCATAGGTTCCTTTTCCTACTTTTAATGCAACTGCGAAGATTAAAACACAACAATTCTTTTCATAACAGACTTAAGATCAATATGCGGCTTAACTTGGCCAATTTATCGCCACTCAGTGTGTTGGCCAATTGTACATAGGAAAAAATGCACTATATCATTAGCGCCATTCATGAAGACATCTTGAGTAACCATGCGTAATTCTGAAATTTTGGTTCCCTTACCGCCGATGCACATAGAGCCTGATGCCGCTGCCATTAAGCTGCGTGAGGCTTACGTTGTTGCTCGTGAGCAACTTGAGTTGACCGAAATTGAGTTAAACCGCGCCAAAATCATCATGATTGATGAAAATGGCAAGATAATTCGGTTGCCTCTATTAACCGAGCATTAAAATACCGACTTCGGGTTCGCCCGTTAGCAGAAGGAAAGCACGATGATGATTCAACTCTCCCCACTCGAAGCCCGCGTAATTGGCTGTTTGATTGAAAAAGAAGTCACCACGCCCGATCACTATCCATTGACGCTCAATAGCCTGACGACGGCTTGTAACCAAAAGAGCAATCGTGAGCCGGTGCTCTCTCTGAGTGAAGCGGAAGTGCAAGATACGGTGGAAGCACTGATTGCTCGTCGCCTTGTGAGTGATGAAAGCAGCTTTAACAGCCGTACCAGCAAATATCAGCACCGTTTCTGCAATACGGAATTTGGCGATTTGAAGCTGAATGAACAAGAGCTTGGGCTAATTTGTTGCTTGCTTCTGCGTGGAGCGCAAACGCCGGGTGAACTGCGTACACGTACCAACCGTTTGTGTAATTTTAGTGACGTCAAAGAAACCGAAGCGGTGCTCGAACGCTTAGCTAACCGATCTTCAGGTGCTTTAGTTGTCAAACTACCGCGTGAACCAGGTAAGCGAGAATCTCGCTATCATCATCTATTTTGCGGTGACATTGACATGAGTACCTATGCGGCCAGTGCGGATATGGAAGGGGTTCCACCATCGTCACAACTGGCTGAACTGGAGCAGGAAGTTGCTGCTCTGCGTGAAGAAGTGGCAGAGTTGCGTGCACTTATTGAGCTGCATTTAGGTTGATGGAAGCGTCTGATCTAATCTCTTCAGCTTGGTTTGTCTATCTAGTGCGTTGTGCCAATAACGCACTTTACTGTGGCATTACTACTAACGTTGCGCGCCGCTTTGCTCAGCATCAGAAAGGATGCGGAGCGAAAGCTTTGCGAGGGAAAGGTCCGCTCGAATTGGTGTGGACTTACCCCGTTGATGACAAAAGTACAGCACTCAAGTTGGAGTGCCGAATTAAAGCACTTTCGAAAGCACAAAAAGAAAAGCTGGTTGAAGGCTGCGCTCATATCGAACTCTGCAACGTTATTTTCTGCTGATCCTGCTCGATTAGTGAGTGTGATCAACTCCCTTACTGGGAAAATGTTATTCTTGTATTAACCTTGATTATGGGACACCCAAAAATAGGTTGATAATGGAATGAATAGACAAGCAAAAAGTACTTTAGCAGTGGTCACCACTATGGCCATCTCTTCTTCTGTATGTGCGGCGAATATTGTTGTAGATGCTCGAGGTGCAGGGATGGGTAATACAGGTGTATCGACAGCTGATTATCTCCTCGCTCCTTATTACAATCCGGCTCTTACTGCGGTTTATCGTCAAAAGGATTCCTTTGGTATTTTGCTCCCAAGCATTGGTTTAAGAGCAGAAGATACGGACGAGTCACTCACAACGATTGACGATCTGCAAGATTCGATTGAGCAATTTGAACGTTTAGGCATTGGGGCGGCAACGCAAGATAACGTCAACCAACTTAATGGTTATCTGGATCAATTGTCAGATGACAAACCATTGGCAGTGACGGCAGGGATTGGTTTAGCCGTTGCTTTACCGCTCAAAGCCGTATCCTTGAACTTTTTCACTCGCGGATATGCGGAGGTAATCGCTCAAGCGAATGTAGCAGATAAAACTGGTGATACTGCTACCGATGTACAAAATCGTTATCAAAATTCAGATGTTGATCTTACGGCATTTAGTTACACCGAAGTTGGGGTTGCGATTGCAAAACAAGTTGTGCTGAGCGGGCAAACGGTCGCATTAGGCATAACCCCTAAAGTACAACAACTGCGGACATATCAAGATAATGCTTCGATCAAATCCTTTGATTTAAATGATTACGATAAAAGTGAAGTGAAAGATAATGCCTTTAATTTTGATATTGGTGCGGTTTGGTTGTTAGAACAGTATCGGATAGGGATGGCGGTCAAAGATCTGTTTTCAAAAGACATTGAAACGTTTAATAACAATAATACCTACAACTTGGATACCCAAGTCACAGTGTCTGGTAGTTATGTCAGCGATTTCTTTGTGGCGGCGATGGATCTGGATCTAACCAAGCAGCGCCGTTTCAATGGCGATAAAGACGATACACAATTTCTTCGTTTCGGGGTTGAAGGTAATGCGTGGGAGTGGGCACAGCTTAGGGGCGGTTATGAAGTGGATTTGCAAAGCTCTCTCGATGACTCAGTCTCTTTAGGTCTCGGTATCAGCCCTGGAGATTTTGTCAGTCTCGATATTGCTGGGTCTTATGCAGGCAGCAGTCAGTTTGGTGTTGCCGCCAACCTCGCTTTTACTTTCTAAGTATAATTTGTTGGATAAATGAGCAGTTGCAGGTGTGAGAACCCTTTTTCCCATACCTGCACTATGAATTGTTCCTTTGATGCTTAATAATCAGTGGCAATATATCTCCCTATCAGGGTAGAGACTGCACTTTCTATTTTTATGGGTATTGGCCGCGACTGGAACCGTAATTCATTGGTTGATCCTCGTGAGGAAACTATGAAAAAAAAAATACTGCTTTCGCTGCTTATTACAGCAACACTCTTCACGACTACAACTCAGGCGGATTCTTTAAAAGGGTATTGGCACTACAATGACTTTTTGGCGCAATATCCTGAACAGCGACGTTTGACTGAGCAACTTTCTCAAGTGGTACGCGATATGCCGATACCTCTTAAGAATCAACAAAAAAATCCCGTGGTGGTTTCTGTTGTTTATCCTGGGCAGCAGATTTCAGATTACTGGGTACGTAACATAAAAGCGTTTGAAAAGAGAATGGATGAACTTGGTATTGTTTATCAGCTTAACCAAGTGTTTACTCGCCCCAATCTGGATACTCGCCAGCAAAGCCTCTCTCTGATGGAAGCATTGAAAAACAAAAGTGATTATCTGATATTTACCTTAGATACCACTCGCCATCGTAAGTTTATTGAGCATGTATTGAATTCATCTGATACCAAGCTGATTTTGCAGAACATCACAACGCCGGTGAAAGATTGGCAAGGCCGACAACCTATGATGTACATCGGGTTCGACCATGAAATTGGAGCATTACAGCTGGCCAAGAAGTATCAGGCGATTGTACCTAAACAAAAGCCTTATTCTGTACTCTATTTCTCCGAAGGTTATATCAGTGAAGCGCGTGGAGATACGTTCATTCAGAAGATGAATGAAGCCAACCAGTATCCGTTGGCTTCCTCGTATTACACGAAAGCGACAGAACAAAGTGGCTATGAAGCCACCTTAAATATAGTCAAGAATAATCCAGAGATTGGCTTTATTTACGCTTGCGCAACGGATATTGCTTTAGGTGCTGCGAAAGCTTTAAAAGAACTTGGGCGAGAGGACATCTACCTGAATGGATGGGGTGGTGGTTCTGCGGAATTGGATGCCTTGGCTACCGGTGACTTGGATTTTACGATCATGCGTATGAATGATGATACCGGTGTTGCCATGGCCGAAGCCATTAAATGGGACCTGGAAGGGAAAGTCGTACCCTTAGTCTATTCGGGGGATTTTGAGATTGTGACCAAACAAGACTCAGCCCAACATGTTGAAACACTGAAAGCCCGAGCTTTCCGTTATTCGGACCGTTAAGGGCAGAAGAGGATTTCGTGTTTGAACATTCGGCCTAGTCATATCAAAAATAAGCGACGTATTGCTTATTTTATTACCCATGTTGTTGTTGCAACGATGGGACTGCTGATCCTGAGTATTTTGTTTCAAAGTTATCAAATTAGTAGCCGTTTAATTGCACAGGAAGGACAACGAACTTCCGTTCAAACATCGAGCTTAATTCAAAGCTTATTCAATTTCCGTCTCGCTGCCCTTAAAATTCATCAAGACAGTACAGCCAAAAATGCCAGTTTAACGAACGCATTAGCAAGTCGACAACCGAGTCGCCTCGACGAGTTTTTCTCAAGTGTTGATGAACTTGAATTCTCAAATACACCAGATCTACGTTTTATCTCTAGCAATGATGAAATCCTTTGGGATGATGGTAATGCCACATTTTATGGAATCTCTCCTCAGGAGCAGAAAAAGCTGATTCGTAAGGTTGCCATCAGTGGTAATTGGCACTTGATACAAATACCTGGTGAGAGGCAGCTGAGCCATCTATTAGTTCGCCGATCTTCACTCATTGAATCCGAAACTGGGCAGGTTATGGGGTATCTTTATGTCGGTGTCGTCCTAAATAGTAATTTTGCTTTAGTGGAAACTATTCGTAGTGGTAGTAATTCAGACAATTTAGTGTTGGCGGTGGGCTCTACGCCATTAGTTTCAACGCTGAAAGGAAATGAGCCATATACGCTAGAGAATGTATTAAGCCGTGGCCATGATGAGATGAATGATAACTTCCTAGTTGGAAAAACATTCTTAGAAGTGGAAGGCGTCCCGACTTATCTGCACATTTATTCCATTCAAACCAACAAAAATGTATTAACCCTACGCGATAATTTTTATTTCTGGATGGCTTTTTCACTCTTAACCTTAGTGGTGGTGTCCATTGCTTCACGTTGGTGGTTGCAAAAACGGATTCAGTCTGAAATTGAAACCCTGATGAACTACACACATAAATTGATGGAATTTGATACCCAAAGTGACTTTGAAGGGTCAAAAATCTACGAGTTTGATTATTTTGGGCGCACTTTAGAACAATCATTCCGCCGCCTTGCGAATAAAGAAAAGCAGTTTGAAGATCTGTTTAATTTTGCATTATCCCCAACCATATTATGGAATACAGCGGGGCGCTTGATCCGTATGAACCCGTCGGCACAGACTCAATTTCTGCGTGAGGATGCACAGAACCACTTCCTGTTCGAGATCCTTGAAAAACACTTGTTGCCAATGATTACCTATGCTGCTCAAGGAAAAAATCCTAGTGAAGTAACGACAGAAGTGGATGGGCGGGTTTATCGCTGGAACTTGTCACCGATTAAAGTAGAAGGGCAGATCATTTCAATTATTACCCAAGGTCAGGATGTGACCTCCATTGCTGAAGCAGAGAAGCAGAGCCAAGTCGCAAGGCGTGAGGCGGAAGAGTCGGCTCGTGTTAGAGCTGAATTCCTAGCTAAAATGAGTCACGAATTGCGAACTCCACTTAACGGTGTGTTGGGCGTCTCCCAACTATTGAAACGCACTCCGCTGACGGATGAACAGCTCGAGCATGTTGCGGTGTTGTGTAGTAGTGGTGAACATCTGCTCGCTGTGCTGAATGATATCTTAGACTTTTCTCGTTTAGAGCAAGGAAAATTCCGAATTCAAAAGAGTGAATTTCGACTTAATGAGTTGGTGTATGCCATTGACCAAATCTATCGCCCTTTGTGTAACGATAAAGGGTTAGAGCTAGTGGTGGATTCAAACATGACCAATACAGTGTTGGTTCGAAGTGATCAAGTGCGTATCAACCAGATACTGTTTAATCTACTCAATAACGCTATCAAGTTTACTCATCGTGGATCTATCCGAGTGGTACTAGAGCTGATCGATGGAGATCCGTTAGCACAGCTTGTGATTCAGGTTATAGATACGGGAATTGGTATCCGTGAGCAAGATCTCACAGTGATTTTTGAGCCATTTGTGCAAGCAGAATCGACCACAACCCGCGAATATGGCGGTAGTGGCTTGGGATTGGCGATTGTACACAGCTTAGTCGAAATGCTAAGTGGGCAGTTGCACGTAAGTTCGGAGTATGGGCGTGGTACGCGATTTGAAATCCAATTACCCATGGAACTAGTGGAAGTGGTCGCTATCCCTAAACCAGCTGTACCTCCACAAGAGCCATATGCACTATTTGATAAACCGTTACGTGTATTACTGGTAGAGGACAATCATACGAACGCGTTTATCGCCCAAGCATTTTGTCGTAAATATGGTTTGAACGTTCGTTGGGTTACTGATGGTTTACAAGCACTTGAGGAGCTTAAATTACATCACTTTGACCTCGTTCTGATGGATAACCAATTGCCGTATTTGGACGGTGTGGAAACAACGCATACAATTAAAAACGTTCTACATTTACCTGTCGCAGTATATGCTTGCACTGCTGATGGACTTGAAGAAACACGACAAGCATTTTTCAATGCTGGCGCGGAATATGTGTTAGTTAAACCACTGAAAGAGCAAATCTTGCACCAAGCGCTAGAGCATTTCAAAAAACAGCATCTGAGCCAAGGTGAAGTGTCAAATTGAACCAGCGAGAAAGGCTTGTTCTAACACCTGTTTTTTAAGTATTTCAGTTAAAACAATGGGTTGATCAAATCGAATACCGATCAGATGTCCGTTAGCTTGGCGGCGAATATTGACAATATGGCTTTTGATTCTTTTGGGTAGAAAGGGATCGAGCTCGCTGTTGATTTGCACATTGGAGCCTTTGTCTAACTCATTTTCCCCCTCGATAAACACCCCACAGCCGGATACCGAAAAATCAATTAAAGTTCCAGAATAACTTCTGTTAGCTTCATGAAGTTCCGCAGGAATGGCAATTTTATAGCGCTCATGGCCACGAATCGCTTTAGTAGCAAAATGCCTTGGTGGGCGCATAAATAGCATGCAATATGGTTTAGTGCTGGCTTGTAAAATAGAACTCTGAAAAGCCACGATATGCCCTAATTCCGTATCACTCATACCACGAAGTATAATTTGGACATTTTTAAGCTTGCGCATAACTAAAGCCTGATGAGCTTTGAGTGGCAGATCCAAAATAATGTGTTGATCAATTTTATGGCCGATCAAAACGGTGTGAAAAGAATAAAAATCATCTGGACCAAATTGTATTTCAACCGATACCTTCATGCCGGGCTTTAGGAGTAACGCTAATTTGTTTAGATCTGTAGAACTAACAGCCATGCAGATTGCTTAACATTTTATTAATAATAGTAAAGTTATACACCGTAATAGTGGGGATTTGCTACTTTGAGAACGGTATTCTTACACGAAGTTGACGTTAAATATGCGCCAAGTTGAGTGGTTTTCTCAACTTGGCTTAGCGAGTGAGGGCAGGGGACGAAATTAAAACTGGAAACGAACACTCATACCGATTTGGGGGCCCCAAACACCGGCGTTACGGGTTTCTGCACTCAGAGAAAGCTGTTCTGTCGAGTGAAAACGGACTCCTGCCATAAATACCGAATGATTACCTAAGCGGCCAATACGTCCATGGCCTTCAACTTGATTGGTTAGCCAAACACGTCCACCTAAATTGAATTCAAGTTCAGTTTCGCTCTCTCCCCCAAACTTTTTTGGTGTACGAATGTTGTGTACCA
>JBOFIW010000058.1:0-5774 GCA_051650365.1 Vibrio sp.
CCTTTGCGCCCTTTACCGAAGCAGAAATCATCACCAACTACCAGAAACTTAACACCCAAACGGGTGACCAACAAGTCACGAATAAAAGTGTGGGCATCTAATTGGGCAAAATGATGATTAAAATTGACGCACAACAGCCGATCCACACCCAGTTTGCTCAGTTGAACAAACTTATCACGCAGACGCGTTAGACGTGCGGGCGCTTGCTGTTTAGCAAACAGCTCTAATGGCTGAGGCTCAAACGTCATCACTACCGAAGGCAACCCCATCTGCAGGGCACGCTGCACCACCTGACTGAGCACTTGTTGATGACCGAGATGGACACCGTCAAAGTTGCCAATCGTCAATACACAGCCATGATGGCGAGATTGAATGTTATGAATACCGCGTATTAATTCCATCGGAAGATGCTTAAAACCTATATTTTCATTCTCATGGTGCGAAACTGGCGGATTATACCTAAAGCTCGCTACTCTGTCGCCGCTTTTAAATCTTTGAGGCGAATTCCCAATAACAACAAAATCGCAAGATAGCTTGCTGCACCAATACCAATTAGCCACGTCAGCATCAGTGCTCGCTGGCTGATTCCCCAGCTCAACCATGTGACCATATTGTCTAACTGCCACAAGAGAGTGCCCGTCATCACTGTGCCTGCAATCATCAATCGTATAACAAACCAGATGGTTCTGTGAGTTAAGTGATAGACGCCTTGTAAGTGCAAACCACGATAAAGCAGTGCCATATTGAGGAAAGCTGACATAGAAGTCGCGACCGCCAAGCCTACATAGCCATAAAACCAAGCAAAGATCGCGTTGAGGACAATGTTGCTCACCATAGCGATAATCCCGTAACGCACAGGGGTTTTCGTGTCTTGACGCGAGTAATACCCTGGTGCTAACACTTTGATCAGCATAAAACTAAGCAGGCCGGATGAGTAAGCCAGTAGCGAGTAAGAGGCTTGCTCTACATCGCTTGGAGTAAACTCCCCACGCATAAACAGCACCATCAGCATCGGTTTTGCCAATACCATCAGGCCAAGCATTGCAGGAATGCCTAGAAAAGTGACCATGCGAATGCCCCAATCCATGGTGTGGGCAAAGCCATCACTATGCGCATCCACATGTTTACGCGACAAAGCAGGCAAAATCACCGTAGCAATCGCAATCCCAAATAAACCGAGGGGAAATTCCAGTAGGCGATCCGAATAATAGAGCCAACTGATTGAGCCTGTTTGCAGAAAACTGGCCACGAATGAGTCAAATAACAGGTTGATTTGGCTAACCGACACCCCAAACAGCGCAGGAATCATTAGTGTGCGAATTTTCACCACCCCAGGATCTTTCCAGCCCCATTTAGGCCTAACCAGCACTCCAGCTTTGATCAAAAATGGTAGTTGAAATAAAAACTGGACTAAACCACCTAAAAATACACCTATTGCTAAACCAACTTCCGGCTGTTCTAGATTTGGCGAGAGATACCAAGCACACAGAATCATCATCACGTTCAAGAAAACCGGCGTAAAAGAGGAGACGGCAAACTTACCTAAGGTGTTTAAAATCGCCCCAGACAAAGCGACAAAAGTGATAAACCACAAATAGGGAAAAGTAATTTTTAGCAGCAGACTGGCTAGCTCGAATTTTCCGGCTGCGGGTCCACCATTCAGCCAGTCAAGAAACCAGCCCGCCCCAAAGAGTGCGGTTACCACACCGGATCCAAGTACACCAATCAAGGTAACTATCGAGACTAAAACCCCCAATGTACCGGAAGCTCGCGCGATCAACTCTCGAGTTTTATTCATGTCTCCAGAGGCATGATACTCGGTTAATACAGGGACAAATGCCTGAGAAAAGGCACCTTCTGCAAATAATCGGCGTAAGAAATTAGGGATTCGGTTGGCAAAAAAGAATACGTCAGCGCTTGCACCTGCGCCCATCAAATTGGCCACAACCACATCACGCACTAAACCTAAAACACGAGAAATCAAAGTCATAGCACTTACAATAATGCCTGACTTGAGTAAGCGTTTACTCACAGTAACCTCGAATAAAGAGTCAAAGCCGCATTATCTGATTCGAATGGGTAAGAATGTCATAGAGAGATCAGATAAGTATTAGCATTGGTAAAAAAATGCTGATAGAATCCCCGCCATCTTAACCGCGAAGGCTCTTCGATACCAAGTTTGTTTGGTTCAGTTGGGTTTTTGCACAAATCATTTGACATTAAAGAGCAAATCGGGGATATTTCCCGCCCTTAAAATGTCACCGAACTAAGTTTTTGGGAGTTAGACCCTTGGCAAATAACAAATCTGCTAAGAAGCGCGCTATCCAAGCTGAGAAACGTCGCCAGCACAACGCTAGCCGTCGTTCTATGATGCGCACTTACATGAAGAAAACTGTTGCTGCAATCGCTGCTGGCGACAAAGAAGCTGCAACTGCTGCATTCGCTGTAGTTACACCAATCCTAGACCGCATGGCGACTAAAGGCCTTATTCACAAGAATAAAGCAGCTCGTCACAAGTCTCGCTTCTTTGCTGCTATCAACGCTCTGTAATAGAGTTTGCTCTTCAGCAACAAAAAACCGGCCTACGCCGGTTTTTTTATATCCTTTATTTATGCCACTCCATTTAGTCTTGGCAATAGAGGCGGTGTAAAAGCTCAATCATGGCTTTGACTTCTACACTGCTTAACGTGTAATAAACTGTCTGTGCTTCTTTGCGTGTATCCACTAAACCATCACGACGTAGCCATGCCAAATGCTGCGATAAAGCCGATTGACTCAGCGCCAAACGACTGCTCAATTCGCCAACCGAGAGTTCATTGTCCAACAACATACATAAAATCTGCAGTCGCCGTTCATTTGCCATCGCTTTGAGCAGTACCACCGCTTTAGCTGAATTTTTTTCCATCTCTTGGAGATTCATTGGTGCCCCCTTTTATACGGCATTAACGCCCCAACCTTTCTACTCACATCTCTGTGTCATTTTTATCACCGATAGTGACTATCGGTTAAGTGAGCATCATCGGTCAGAACAGTGAAAACGGAGAAAACTCGCTGATAATGATAAAAAAGTAATCAAGAATGCTAGTTTATTGCTTTCATTTATTATTGAATAGTGTTCTAAATCTTAATAGTGATAATTATTCACAAAAATAAGTTAGTAAAATCGGCATCACAGACATTTTTTACCGCAGGATGTTGGATCATACGCTCAGCAAAGATGACGTAGTACTCTTCTTTGATCTCATCAACATGACCAATCAGTTTTAACGAAGACTCAGCATCAACCTCTGAAGCATAGAACGACGGGGCCATAAATACGGCATCATTATGATACAAGGCAAATGCTTTCATTAAGGCTGAGTCATCAAATTCGCCGAGAATATGCGGCTGTAAGCCTTGCCGATCAAACCACTGTCGGACTTTACGTCCCATCGCGGTTCGACTACCCGGTACCAGCAGTTTTTTATCTTCTAAAACAGCAGGAAATGCAACGCTGTCAATCTCGCCAAAGCTAAAGAAACTCATTCGGCTTTCACCGAGTTTTTTACTAAACAACCCTGGACTTTGGCTCGAGTCGACTGGGCAATCTGACAGGATCATATCAAGCTTATGCTGTGCAAGCTGCTCTAATAGCATTTCATGGGTGGACTCAAAACAGCGCAAATGAATTCGGTTATCACCAGGCACCGATGTCAGCAAAATTTTGCTGACTAACCGTTTAGAGAGCGCATCCGCAACACCGACATCAAACAGCACGTTAGAACGCTGGCTATAATTAACAATATCGAGCATCTCATAACTCAAACCAAACATGCGATCAGCGTATTTAAACACCAACTGACCCAATTCGGTCGGTTCAATATTGCGGCCATTACGTTTCGTCAACTTACCATCTAGCCTGTCTTCCAAGGCTTTAATTTGACCGGTTACTGTTTGTGGCGTTAAAAAGAGAGCATCGGCCGCTTTGGTGACAGAGCCTTGTTTGCATACCATCCAGAAGTAATAAAGGTGATTATAGTTAAGATGAGACATGGATTATCGACCCATTGAAATACCGAACCTTTTTATAGCAGAAGCGCAGCTTTACAACAATTACCTCGGTTAAACCGAAAGAATCAGCGACTAAATCAATAATTACCGAAATCAAAGCAAACCAATTGTCATAAAAAACCGGCCACTTTTCGTTTAATCACTAAAATTCATCTTTTGTTACAACCTTCCCTCGGTGAAGAAACCCCTTACTACCCCTTATAAAACAGTAAGATAAAAACTTTTCCATCATTCATTTTTTAACTCTGCTGAATAACTCATCAATTACATCTCAATGTCATATTTGTGAAATATTTCCATTCTAGGATTGCCTCGAATTCAACAACCGACCGAACCTTTAAAAAACGGTCCACGGAGAAAATGATGATAAACCAAGCAACATCCCCAGCAGCGCCGATTTCGCTGACCACGAAAGGCCTACGTTGGGCAAACTTGGCTTTCATGCTGTATCTACTACTTCTTGCTGTCGCTATGGTCGGCAGCGGTTTTAAATGGGCAACCGGCGATCAAGCTAAAGTCCTGTTTGAATTTGCTTCACATCCTATTGCAGGATTAATGATCGGTTTAGTAGCAACCGCCCTGATCCAATCTTCAAGCACAGTTACATCCATTATTGTGGGCTTAGTCGCGGGGGGGTTGCCCGTTGAGACAGCAATCCCAATGGTAATGGGCGCGAATATCGGTACTACAGTCACCAACACTTTAGTAAGCCTTGGCCATATGCGTTGCAAAGAAGAGTTTCGCCGCGCTTTCGCCAGTGCCACTATCCACGACTTTTTCAATCTGCTTGCGGTACTGATCTTCCTGCCTTTAGAAATGATGTTTGGCATTTTAGAGAAAGTGTCACACTGGCTAGTTTCCCCACTACTTGCAACGGGTGATATGAGCATGAAGGGCTTTGACTTTATCAAGCCGATTACCAAACCCGTCATCACAACTCTTGAAAATCAACTCTCTGTATTTGGTAATACTTTTGGCGGCGTAGCACTGATCGTACTGGGTATTGCGACGATTTTCGTTGCTATCACTGTGATGGGCAAACTGATGAAAAGCCTTATGGTAGGTCGTGCTCGTGAGATCCTACAAAATGCTATCGGTCGCGGGCCAATGCACGGTATCGCATCGGGCACAATCGTCACCGTTCTTGTGCAATCATCTTCTACCACCACCAGTCTTATGGTACCTCTAGTCGGCTCAGGTGTTCTGAAAGTACGTGAAATCTACCCATTTACGCTGGGTGCTAACATAGGTACTTGTATTACAGCCTTGCTGGCAGCAACGGCGGTGTCAGGTGAATTTGCTGTATTTGCCCTACAAATTGCCTTGGTGCACTTAACCTTTAACTTGATGGCAACCGTGTTGATTTACGGCGTTCCTTTCCTACGTGAACTGCCAATTAAAGGTGCAGAGTTGATTTCAGCATTAGCCTGCAAGAGCAAAATGATCGTAGCAGCTTATCTTCTAGGTGTGTTTATCGTGATACCAGGCAGTATCCTTGCTCTAACCGCTTAAGTTTCATAGCAAGATCAACGAATAAAAAAAGCTCCCAAACTTCGGGAGCTTTTTTTATTCATACTAATGACTCATTTAAATCACAGTTGAAACCTAGATTTACACAGAGAAAGGATACTGAATGGCATCGTGGAACTGGTATCCGGTTACTTCAAAATCATCTAGAGTTACCCAAGTTTCCAAATCATGCAGCGTTTTAATCTCCGGATTGA